>CAJFUS010000182.1 GCA_904420235.1 Candidatus Neoanaerotignum tabaqchaliae | reverse complement strand
CGAAATATACGTTTCTAAACTCCATAAGGTTCTGTGATGCGGTGTCAACATAATTCTTTACATAGTCAAAAATTTCCGGAGGCACCATATAATTGCCAAGAAGTATGCCAATTTGGCTTTCCCAATCAAAATATATAACCGTTCCATTGTTGAAGTCTACATACATATCCGGCGCAAACTTTTCTTCAGACTCATTTATGGCATATGAGTCAAAGTGTCCTGTTGAGCACAAATCGGTAAATTCCTTCACTATTGCCTCATCTGTTATGTTAAACACAGTGTCCTCTTTAGACTGTATACTGTCTCCGCACTTAAAGCAAATTGTAACTTTGTTTGTTAAAAAGCTTGGAGTAAAATCCGCCGTAACGGTTTTTTCCTCGCCGTTCCAGCTTATGCGGCTGTCGTCAATCCCGCATGCGTTCATTATTTTCCTTAGAGGCAGATATATGTTGCCATCTATATTAACAGACTCGGCCTCATACACATCAATGCCATTGTTTCTGTACGAAACTATTCTTTTGGCTTCAGGCTCATATTTAAATACCGGTTCTGGAGAGAAATAGTTTTTTGTAAAGTATGTATTCCAATTTCCGGCATATATAGTGTTGCGTTTTTCGTCCCAAGATATTGTTTCGGGATCTATTCCAAGAACCTCGGCCGCAGCACGTACCGGAGCTATAGCCTCTCCTTTTTCAGAAATTCTTAGGCCCTTAATATCAAAAACCATATCTTCCTCTTTTACGGCTGTTTGATTGTTAATATCAAAAACAAGTTTGCTGTCTGCGGCATACATATCGTCTAAAACCGGTATTTTCCTGTCATTTTCAGCAAAGGCTATGGAGCCCATGCTTAAAACGGTGCAAACCGACAAGCCGAAGCATACAGCCTTTTTTAAAAATCCCTTTTTCATAATACCGCCTCCTTTTGTCAGCGTTTCTTATACCAACTCAGTTCTCCCGGATTAAGGTTAATTGTAATCTGTTTTGTTTCTGTATATTCCTCAAGGCCCTCAAAGCTAAGCTCTCTGCCCGTTCCGCTTTTTTTGTATCCTCCCCATGGAGCCTCAACAAAAGCCGGATTGTAGCAGTTTACCCATGTTATGCCAGCTCTTATTTCTTTAATAACCCTTAAAGCTCTTGCTCCGTCTTTTGTAAAAACGGCTCCCGCAAGTCCGTATTCTGTGTCATTGGCCATTTTAACGGCTTCTTCCTCTGTTTTAAATGTTTGTATTGTAACAACTGGTCCGAAAATTTCTTTTTTAACGGCGATATTATCATTTGAGCAGTTGTCAAGTATTGTTGGACGCACAAAATATCCTTTGGCACATTGGCCCTCAGTATATCTGTATCCTCCGCAAACTACTTTCGCCCCCTCTTCTTTGGCTTTTTCTATAAAACCAAGAACCTTTTCCATATGGCTTTTTGATACAAGAGGCCCCATATCCGGATTTTCAAGGCCATTTCCAAGAACCATTTTGTCAGCTCTGTCCGCAAGGCGTTTAACAAACTCGTCTTTTATGCTTTCCTCTATTATAATTCTTGAGCCTGCCGAACATACCTCTCCCTGATTAAAGAAAACCCCCATCATGGCCCACTCAACCGCTCCGTCCAAATCTGCGTCTGCAAATATTACATTAGGCGATTTTCCTCCAAGCTCAAGGCCGATTTTTTTAACGTTAACAGCCGCAGCTCTGTATATACTTTGTCCAACCTCAGTGCTTCCCGTAAATGAAACCATATCAACATCAGGGCTTTCCGATATAGCGCTGCCAACGGTTGAGCCGCCGCCCATTACAAGGTTTACTGTTCCGGCAGGCATTTCGGATTCAGCCAAAATCTCAAAAAATTTAACTGTTGAAAGCGGAGTTTCAGAGCTTGGCTTAAACACAACCGTATTTCCCGCCGCCAATGCAGGCGCCAACTTTTGAACGCCCATAAGCAGCGGATAATTCCATGGCGTTATAAGACCGCACACGCCAACAGGCTCTTTAATGGTGTATGAATGCATAGGCCCAAAGCCGTCGTTTACCTCATAAGAAGCTCCTGAAGGCATTCTTATTGCTCCCGCGTAATATCTTATGTAGCTTACGGCGTCGTCAACATCACCATAAGCCTCTCTAAGAGGTTTGCCGTTATCAATGGTTTCCGTTCTGGCAAATTCGTCCCGCAAGCTCTCAAGTTTGTCGGCTATTTTAAGAAGTATTTCAGAACGCTTTACGGCGCTGAATCGTCTCCAGCCGTTTTTGTTTTCATAAAACTCTCTTTTTGCCGCCATTATGGCCCTTTTGGCATCGTCAACTGTGCCTTTGGCAGCTTTAGCCACAATTTCTCCGCTGGCTGGATTAATAACGTCAAAAAAAACGCCATCAGAAGCCTCTGTCCAATTTCCGTCAATGTAATTAAGAACCCTATCCATATAAAACACAACCTCCTTAAAAACTGAATATTACGCCTATAATCCCGCTCAAGGCTATGGCGGCCACAGGGTGGAATTTAGTTTTCTTTATAAAAATATATATTGCTATAAAAAGTATAATGGCTTTAAAATTCACTCCGTTAATGGAAAGGCCAACTTGGCTTGTGCCAAATATAGCCAGCATTATAACCGAAAGCCCCGCCGCGGCTATAAGCCCTGTGGCCATAGGCCTTAAAACATAAAACATGTTTTTAACAACCGAGCTTTCTTTAAATTTTGTTAAAGCGTTGGCTATTATTATAATAACTATTATGGACGGCGATATAAGCCCTAAAGTAGTGGTTATCCCTCCTATAACGCCGCAATTTTGAAACCCTACATATGTAGCCATGTTTATTCCCATTGCACCGGGAGTTGATTCCGATATGGCAATCATATCGCCAATCATAGTGTCTGTAATCCAAGGATATTTATCGGCCAAGTCATATAAAAAGGGAAGTGTGGCAAGACCTCCGCCTATGGCGAAAAGTCCAACTTTAAAAAACTCAAAATACAAAATAATGAGCGTTGGCATTATTTATCCGCCTCCCTTTTATGGCTTTCAAAATTCTCTATTTTTCCAGTGAATAAAAACCCAAGGATACCGGCGGCTATTACAAGGGCTACTGACGATACATTTGTAAAAGCCGACACAGCGCATGACAATATAACTATGGCTCCAGTTATTTTACCCTTAACGGCTCCTTTCCAAAGTTTCACAACGGCGTTAAGTATAAGCACACCAACGCAAACCCTTATTCCGGCAAAGGCATGCTGAACAACGGCCAATTCCGCGAAATTCTGCAAAAATGCCGCTATTATTGATATTATAACTATTGACGGAAAAACAACCCCAAGAGTTGCCATTATTCCTCCAAACACTCCCTTATATTTATATCCTATAAATGTGGCCGTATTAACGGCTATAATCCCCGGCGTGCACTGTCCTATGGCATAATAGTCTAAAAGCTCATCTTCTGTTGCCCATTTTTTCTCCTCTACAACGGTTTTTTGAAGTATCGGCAGCATGGCATAGCCGCCTCCGAACGTAACGGCCCCCATTTTGGCAAACGTAACAAACAAATCTATCAAAATTTTCAAAAGATTCTCCCCCTTTAAGCCTTACAACATAATTTTACCACTATAATACGATTTAGAAAATATCCGCATTCTTAATATTATTTAAGCGTTCCGTTGGAAACCGAAATAATAAACTTATCAACCAACTTGGCAACCTCGTCAACCGGCGGCATTGGTTTTTTACTAAGCCAACATTTCAGAACCCCTATCACGCCGTATGTTATAAAGCTGAAGTAATACTCGTTAGACTTATTTGCCGCCTTCGGATGCTTTATACTTGTTATATTAAGTAAATTTTTAAATATAAGCTCCTGAAATTTGTCTATAAAGTCCGACGACGCTTTATTGTTTATAAGGCACCGGCATATATCAGCGTTTTCCATAATATAAACGCCTATGGGATATATGGCCGTAATAGCCGAATCATTTTTAGCGTCGTCATGATTCAAATACTCCTCAATAACCTGCTGTATACTGCCAAGTATCTCATTTTCAATCTTCTCAAGCAGGTCGTATGTTCCGGAATAATGCAGATAAAAAGTTCCCCTGTTTAAATCCGCCTTTTCGGTTATGTCTTTTACGGTTATGTCGTTAAAATCCTTCTGTTCCATAAGTTCCGCAAGCGCCTGCTTTAAAAGTTTTTTTGTTCTTCTTATCCTCCTGTCTTCTTTGCTATATGTCATAACCCCTTCCTCCTTGTTATAAATAATGAACAATATTTTAAAATATGTTCATTACTAATTAATAAAAGTTTTAGTGTTTATTTATAATCAAACATTAATTAAATTGGTTATTGTGCATATTTATACCAAGTATTATAATGCAATTAAGTTTAAAAATCAACTTAATGTCTATTATTGGAGGCAGAGATGAAAAACTTTTCTTTTGACAGCATAATAAATATTATAGTAACAAAACGCAGCAAAATAGAGAAAATATTTTTGGCCGCCGTTATAATAAGCGCCATATGCTTTCCCTTTGTTGGCATAAATTACGACTTAAGCACATATCTGCCCGATTTCGCCCCAACAAAACAAGCTCTTAATGTAATGGAGGATGAGTTCGGCTATCCCGGCCTTGCCCGTGTAATGCTTAAGGACGTTACATTGCAGGAAGCCAAAAGTGTAAGGGAAAAAATATCAAAGGTAGACGGCGTCTCTCTTGTAATAGGCCCGGACAGCGTTGTTGAAGCATACATGCCTCAGGAATTTATAACATCGGCTTTGAATAATTTCACAAATATGGCAGGAAAAGGGAACACCTTTTATAAAGACGGCAATGCCGTAATGGACATAGTTTTCGAGGAAGGCAGCTATGACGAACGCACAAAAGCTGCCGTAGATGAGATTTATAAAATAGCGGGAGACAACGCCTGCTATTCGGGAAGCGCCGTTCAAAGCAAGGAAAAGCAGGAATTGACAATGCAGGAAGTTACGGTAGCAATAATCCTGGCGCTTTTTGTAATAATTATTATACTCGCCATAACAACCGAATCATGGTTTGAGCCTTTCCTTTTCCTTCTTGTTATGGCAGTAGCCATAATAATAAACATGGGCACAAACATAATATTCGGCACAATATCATTTTTTACGTTTTCAATATCCGCCATACTGCAATTAGCGGTTTCAATAGACTATTCCATATTCCTTCTGCACACATTCAAATTTTACACCTCTCAGGGATATGATATGCATGAGGGAATGGTTCTTGCTCTTAAAGAAGCGTCAAACTCAATACTTTCAAGCGGAGCCACAACAATAGTAGGCTTTATCGTTATGGCCCTTATGCGTTTTAACATAGGCAGGGACATGGGTTTTGTTCTGGCAAAGGGCGTTGTATGCTCACTGGCGGCGGTAATTTTTCTTATGCCGTCTTTAATAATACGTTTTGACAAAGTGATAGAAAAATATAAACATCCGCCTTTTGTTTCAAATTTTAATAAATTTGCAAAAATCGTATATAAGATGCACATACCCGTGTTTATAATAGTGGCCGTAATAGCCCTGCCTTGCTATGTTGGCCAAAACATGAATACGTTTAAATTCGGCGAGGAGGCCTCCGGTGCCGGTGCCGGCTCAAAAGTATACGACGACGGCGTTGAGATAAACAACATTTTCGGCAAATCAAACATAATAATTGCCATGGTTCCAAACGGCTCCATAGTTATGGAACGCAATCTTACCGAGGACCTTGAAAATCTTGGCTTTGTAAACTATGCCGTTTCCCTGTCGGGAACACTTCCGGCCGGAATACCTCAGGATTTTCTTCCGAAAACATTAACCGATGAGCTTAGAACCGAAAATTACTCAAGAATACTTATATCAATGCGCAACTTAGAGGAAAGCAACTATTCTTTCGCATGCAGCAACACCGTTTCCGAAACCGTTAAGCGATATTATTCCGAGGACTCCTATGTAATAGGCCTCACCCCGTCGGCCATGGATATAAAAGACATACTAACGGAGGATTACGGCAAAGTTTCGTTAATATCCCTTTTAGGCGTGGCCATTGTTGTAATGATAACATTCAAAACAATTTTTGTGCCGATACTGCTTATTATACCAATAGAAATGGCCACATTTATAAATATGTCAATGCCATACCTTGTTGGGGAAAACGTAATTTACATGGGGTACATAATAGTTGGCTGCATACAGCTTGGAGCCACTGTGGATTACTCAATACTTATGACAAACAACTATATAGGCCTCAGGCCCGAATGCGCCGATAAAAAGGAAACCGCTTTAAAGGCCATATCAAAAAGCGCATTGTCAATACTTACGTCAGGCTCAATTCTTACGGTTGTTGGATATATAATTTATATTACAAGCAGTATGCGCGTAATATCTCAAGTAGGGCATTTTGTTGGAAGAGGCGCTCTTTTAAGCATGACTCTGGTGTTTACACTGCTTCCGGCGCTTCTTGTAATTTTTGATAAAACGATAATGCGGCAGATAAAAAAGGCCGAAGCTAAAAAGCTCAATAAGTCCTCAAATCAAAATGCCGCCGCTCAATAAAAAGGGAGATGATTTAAAATGAAGCGCAAAAGCGTATTATGCACAGCCTTGTCCGCCGCATTAACCATCTGCATATCAGCAGAGTGTTTCGCCGCGCCGCCCTCTCCTTCCT
>CAJFUS010000181.1 GCA_904420235.1 Candidatus Neoanaerotignum tabaqchaliae | reverse complement strand
TAATCTGTGGATAAAGGCCGCTTAATAGTATTTGACAATATAAAGTAATTATTTTAAACTATTAACGAAATATATAAAATTAGTTTTTTGTTGCGTTAAAACTAAAATTCCACTATATTATAATTTTTTAAAAAAGTTGAAGTTTTTACTTGTTTGCAAAATTTAAGGCAAATATTTTTGAAAAATAAATGTTGGTTTGTTAATAATAAGATTTAATAATATTTTGAAAATTGCTTTTTGAGTTTGTTTACATTAAAAAATATGGAAGGAATTTTGATGAAATGAAAAAACTTGATTTTGATGTTGTGCTTTTTGACCTTGACGGCACACTTACTGACTCGGTAGACGGTATAATAAACGCCGTAAAATACGCCTGTGAAAAAATTGGTGTAAGACAGCCGGATAAAGAGGAGCTTATTGAATTTATTGGTCCTCCTATGACGGAGTCTTTTGCAAGCCATTTTGGCCTTACGGGACAAAAGCTTGACGAGGCTATAAAACAGTATCATATATATTATGCCGAAAGAGGCTGGAAAGAAAACAAGGTATTTGACGGCATAGATAGTGCTCTTAAGTGTCTTAAAGATAAAGGAAAAACTTTGGGCTTATGCACAAATAAATCGGAAATTTATGCTAAAGAGATAATGGACTTTTTTGGACTTTCAAAATATATGGATTTTGTGGGCGGCAGTTCTTATGAGGAAAACAGAACTGTTAAGTGGCAGGTTATTGATTATGTGATTAAAAATCTTAATGTAAGCGACTTGAAAAAAGCCGTAATGGTTGGCGACAGACATTATGATGTGGAGGGAGCCAACGCTGTTGGAATAAAAACAATAGGTGTTACTTTTGGCTATGGAACCAGGGATGAACTTGAAAAGGCCGGAGCCATGACGGTTGTTGACACGCCAAAAGAAATATGCGAGCTTTTTTAACGGAGGCTGATTTTAAATGGAACTTACACTTCAAAACATGATTGACGCCCTTGAGATGTACTATGAAGCGTCGGGGTGCGAAGATTTTTATGAGAGAGAACTTAAAGGCAAAAGCTACGACGAGATTTATGAGCTTTATGAAACTACATTTGCCGAGGGAAGTATTTAATTTATAGGGATTTGGTTTCCCAAATCCTTTTTGTATGCCTTTAATTGTTTTGATGTTTATAAAATCGGCGGCTGTAAAATAATTCTGTGTTTAAGTTGAACAAATAATGGTTTTAATTTATAATATAAAAAATAAAGAATTTTTATAACAATCTTGGAGGCGTTTATTTTGATATATAACAACGTGCTTGAGGCCATGGGGAACACGCCGATGATAAGGCTTAACAAAATGGTTGACGATGATATGGCCGAGATACTTGTAAAATATGAGGGAGTTAATATAGGCGGTTCTGTTAAAACAAGAACTGCTTTTAATATGATAGAGGAAGCCGAGAAAAGCGGTTTTATAAACAACGACACAATAATAGTTGAGCCGACAAGCGGGAATCAGGGAATAGGCATAGCTCTTGTAGGCGCGGTTAAAGGCTATAAAGTTAAAATTGTGATGCCTGATTCCGTAAGCGAGGAAAGAAGGAAGCTTGTTAAGGCTTATGGCGCCGAGGTTATACTTGTGCATGACGGAGGCGACATAGGCAAATGCATTGACGAGTGTCTTGCAACAGCTTTAAGAATTAAGGCGGAAAATCCAAATGTTTATGTGCCACAGCAGTTTGATAATCCGGAGAACAATAACGCCCATAAAAAATTTACGGCCGTTGAGATTTTAAATCAAGTTGACGGTAAAATAGACGGCTTCTGCTCCGGAATAGGAACAGGAGGCACAATATCCGGCATAGGAGAGGTTTTGAAAGAGGCTAATCCAGAAATTGAGATTTGGGCCGCAGAGCCGGAAAACGCCGCTATACTTTCAGGCGGCAAAATAGGCACTCATATACAAATGGGCATAGGCGACGGAGTTATACCTAAAAATCTTAACACAAAAATTTATGATAATATATGTATAATAACAGATGATGAGGCTGTTGGTACAGCTAAAAAATTGGCTTCACTTGAAGGACTTATGTGCGGAATATCCAGCGGGTCAAATGTAGCGGCGGCCCTTAGGCTGGCAAAAAAGCTTGGCAAAGGGAAAAGGGTTGTTACGCTTCTTCCCGATACAGGCGAGAGATATTTCAGCACAAGGCTTTTTGATTGATAAAAAGACTTTTACTATTACGCAGGAGGTGTTTAAATGGCAGTTTACAGGTGCAGTGTTTGCGGGTATATTTTCGATGAAGAAAAGGAAGGCAAAAAAATATCCGAAATTGAGAAATGTCCGGTTTGCGGCCAAGATGTGTCAAACTTTGTTCTTGTTACGGGAAAAGAAGAGGCCGAGGCGGCGAAAGAGTTTTTATCTGTCCCTGAACAGAATGATAATATCGGATATGACTCAAAATATGCAAGAAATGACGACAGCATAAGATATATGAAGGAAATACACCAAATGGCTGTTACGGGAAAAAGTGTAAGTGCGGCAATGGGAATTAAAAATGTAAGTCCGTCGTGGGATGATATACTTATACTTGGCGCTCAGCTTAATCCTATGCCTCTTGATGAAGACGCTCCTGTTGTTACAACAACCGTTATAGGTAAAAATGCCAAAAGGCCTATGATTCTTTCCGGACCGGTATATATTTCGCATATGTCGTTTGGAGCCTTATCTAAAGAAACGAAGATAGCCTTAGCTATGGGCAGTGCCATGGCAAAAACGGCCATGTGCAGCGGAGAAGGCGGAATACTTCCTGAGGAAAAGGCAGCGGCATATAAATATATATTTGAGTATATACCAAATAAATATAGCCTTACAAAAGAAAATCTTATGTCTTCTGACGCCATAGAGATAAAAATAGGTCAGGGAACAAAGCCGGGAATGGGCGGACATCTTCCCGCCGAGAAGGTTACGCCGGAAATAGCGGCCATAAGAAATAAGCCAATGGGCCATGACATACAAAGTCCGTCAAGATATGAAGGCGTTAATACCAAAGAGGATTTAAAAGACCTTGTTGATTATTTGCGTAAAGAGTCTGACGGACGTCCAATAGGCATTAAAATAGCCGCCGGAAGAATAGAAAAAGACTTGGAGTTCTGTGTGTTTGCGGAGCCTGATTTTATAACCATAGACGGCAGAGGAGGCGCAACAGGCTCAAGTCCTATGCTTTTAAGAGACTCAACAAGTGTGCCTACAATTTATGCCCTTTACAGGGCGAGAAAATTTTTGGACAATATGCATTCCGACATAAGCCTTGTTATAACAGGCGGACTTAGGGTGTCGTCAGATTTCGCAAAGGCCATAGCTATGGGAGCTGACGCTGTTGCCATATCGTCGTCCGCTCTTATGGCGGCGGCCTGCCAGCAATACAGAATATGCGGAACAGGCATGTGTCCTGTTGGCGTGGCAACACAAAACAAAGAGCTTAGAGAGAGGCTTAAAGTGGACGCGGCGGCCAAAAGAGTTTATAACTTCCTTAACTGTTCTTTTGAGGAGCTTAAAACATACGGAAGAATTACAGGCCACAGTAATATTCACGATTTAAGTGTAAATGACATTTGCACCATAAATAGGGAAATATCGGAGTTTACAAATATTCCTCATGCTTAATATTTGTGTTTTGGGATATTGATTTTTTGTAAAAATGGAATATACTTGAGATAAAAAAGGAGGATTTAAAATGTTGGATAAAAAAGTAGCTGAGCTTTTAAATGAACAGGTAAATAAAGAATTTTATTCGGCCTATCTTTATCTTGATTTTTCTAACTATTATTATAACGAGGGCCTTGACGGTTTTGGAAACTGGTATAAAATACAGGCTCAAGAAGAAAGAGACCACGCGATGCTTATGATACAGTATCTTCAAAATAATGGTGAGAAGATTGAACTTAACACCATTAATAAGCCGGATAAGGAATATTCAAGTTTTGGCGACCCGCTTAACTTTGGTCTTGAGCATGAGAGATATGTTACAGGTCTTATACATAATATTTATGCCGCCGCCAACGATGCCCATGATTTTAGAACAATGCAGTTTTTAGATTGGTTTGTTAAAGAGCAGGGTGAGGAAGAAAAAAACGCCGAGGACTTAATTAAAAAATTCAATCTTTTCGGAAGTGACCCAAAGGGACTTTATATGCTTGATAATGAACTGGCGGCAAGGGTTTATGCCGCACCTTCACTTGTGCTTTAATAAGTTTTAGAGTTGAGGTTTTGAATAATAACTAAATAAAAACACGCCCCTAAAGGCTTTTATCGGCATAAGGGGCGTGTTTTTATATTGGTTTATATGGTATTTTTTAATCCAACGGTATTTAATCGGTTTTATTTTTAAAAGCCGAAAATAATCCTTTTTTTTCATAGGGCTCACTGGACACTGAGACAAGGGAATATCCTGTTTTGTCTATAACATCTTTAAGTTTTTCCTCATTAAGCCTGTTTTCGGATATTATTATGGTTTGGTTTTTACTGTGAGACGAGGTTACTTTTTTTACGGGAAAAGCTCCCCTTATAGAGTCGTTTATGTGAGACTCACACATTCCACACTGCATTCCGTCTATGGAGAGAGTATACTTAACCATTTTGTTTGCCTCCGTTCAAATTAATTATTAAAAGCTATTTTATATTAGTTTATACTAATTAAAATTAACTAAAGATTACCACTGTTTTATCTATCTGTCAATAATGTATAATTTAAACAATTTATGGGCACTGTAAAGTAAATATGAAAAATTAAGACCCGAAATCAGCCAATATCGCTACGCAACGAGCAGAAACTCCCGTTTGCGCTTTTT
>CAJFUS010000180.1 GCA_904420235.1 Candidatus Neoanaerotignum tabaqchaliae | reverse complement strand
GGAGTTTTTATGTGCAAGCCAATGGATTTGCTTAGTTCATCAACGAATTATGTTATTTTTCTTGTGCTTGGATATATGGTGCCTGTTATAATAATAGGTCTTGTGCTTGTTTACGGCTCAACAAAAAGAATGACTCAGCCGCTTATTGAGATGAACGAGGCCGCAAAAATTATAGCTGACGGCAGACTTGACAAGCGAATTGAAGTTAACAGCAATGACGAGATAGGTCAGCTTGCGGACTCCTTTAACCTTATGACTGAAAGTCTTGAGGAAACGGAAAAGAACAGACAGGAGTTTATAGCCAATATATCTCACGATTTAAGAAGCCCGCTTACAAGCATAAGAGGCTTTATAGAGGCCATAGTTGACGGCACTATTCCGGAAGAAAAGCAAAATCACTACCTTAAAATAGTTCTTGAAGAAACGGGAAGGCTTTCCAAGTTAGCTAATGATTTGGTTGATTTAAGCAGCGCCCAAGCAGGAAAGATGGTTATTGAAAAATGTGATTTTGACATAAACGACCTTATTCGTGAAAGCATAGAGGTTATGGAGCCGAGATTTAAGCAAAAGAGCATTAAGGTAAACGCTATTTTTGCCGATGAGGTTACTATTGTTAACGCTGACCCAAATAAAATTAAAAGAGTTCTTCAAAATCTTATAGACAACGCCATAAAGTTTTCTTTTAACGGCGGAGAAATAATTGTTGAGGTTGAGGAAAAAAATAAAAAAGTATTTGTTCATGTTAAAGATAACGGTAAGGGAATAACAAAAGATGAGATGAAGCATGTTTTTGAAAGGTTCTTTAAGGCAGATACATCAAGAGGCCTTGACAAAACCGGTGTCGGGCTTGGGCTTTCAATAGTTAAGGAGTTTATAAACGCCCATGGGGAAAGGGTTGAGGTTAAAGATAGAGAGGGAGGAGGAACAGAGTTTGTGTTCGCTCTTACGCCATCCGGCAAAAAATAATCGGCCGTATGGAATATTAAATTCAATGGCCGTTGAGCATAAAAATTATAAATTACTTTCTGAAAGGGGTAAAAACAATGGAGTTTTTAGAGAGGCGATTTAAACTTAAAGAAAACGGAACAAACGCGAGAACAGAGTTATACGCCGGACTTACCACATTTATGACTATGGCATATATACTTATAGTTAATCCAAGCCTTTTAAGTGTTGCCGGAATGGATTCGGGGGCTGTTCTTTCGGCAACTGCCATAGGCGCGGCTATAGGAACAATATGTATGGCGCTGTTTTCAAACTATCCGTTCGCTTTAGCGCCGGGCATGGGACTTAATGCCTATTTTGCTTACACTGTTGTTTTGCAGATGGGATATTCATGGCAAATGGCTTTGGCGGCGGTATTTGTTGAAGGTATAATATTTATAATACTTTCGCTTGTTAATGTGCGTGAGGCGTTGTTTAACTCTATACCAAAAGCCATAAAGTCATCAACGGGCGTTGGCATAGGACTTTATATAGCTTTTATAGGAATGCAGAACGCCAAAATAATAGTTAACGAGGACTCTACACTTGTTACTTTAGGAAACGTAACGGATATATCCGTGCTTTTGGCGCTTATAGGTGTTGTTATAACAATGGTCCTTGTTATTAAAAAAGTTAAAGGTGCATTGTTTTTTGGAATACTTATTACATATGTTATAGGAATTATATGCGAGCTTACGGGAATTTATGTTGTTAATCCGGAAGCGGGAGTATACTCTATAATACCAACCGGAATAGTGTCTGCACCGCCTTCTTTAGCTCCGGGATTTATGAAAATGGATTTCTCAAATGTATTTTCTATGGATTTCCTTATAGTAATGTTTTCGTTTTTGTTTGTTGATATATTTGACACACTGGGAACACTTATGGGTGTTTCGTCAAAAGCTGGTTATCTTGATAAAGATGGAAAGCTGCCTAAGATAAAAGGAGCCCTTTTGGCCGACGCCATAGGAACCACAGCCGGAGCCGTTTTGGGAACATCAACTGTTACAACATTTATTGAAAGTGCCTCCGGTGTAGCGGAAGGCGGAAGAACGGGACTTACATCTTTTATTGTAGGAATACTTTTCCTTGTATCTTTGCTGTTTTCTCCTATTATAATGTCTATACCGTCATTCGCAACGGCTCCGGCGCTTATAGTTGTTGGTCTTTTTATGATGGAGCAGGTTGTTAAAATCAATTTCTCAGACTATACAGAAGGTTTCCCAGCTTTTATGACTATTATAATGATGGTTGTTGGATACAGCATATCAACGGGACTTGTATTTGGAATACTTTCTTATGTGCTTCTTAAACTTTTATGTGGAAGAGCAAAAGAGCTCAATCCGGTTATAATTGTTGTGGCAATACTTTTTGTTATAAAATTAGCTTTGGGTTAATTTTAGGGGCTCCGGCTTAACAGCTGGAGCTTTTTGGTTTATCAAGGATTATATTTATGGGTTAGGGATATAATATCCAAATAAATATTGACAGTTTTTTATTATACTTTTTTGCAAAAAGCACTGCCTAAATTTGAATTTTATAGCTTAAGAATTAATATTTGATATATTATGTATAAAAAAAGTTAACATTATTTGAAAATATTGGTTAGTATTTTATGAAAAAACGGCATAAAAAATGAAAAAAACACTTGCAATATTTTTTTGTATAGGGTATAATAACCACTGTTGTGACATAGAGCGATGAAACGGAGGTTGCCGTGCGTATCACGGGTTTTCCGCGGAGCGATGTCCAGTTCATGAAACCGGGCGACAAGGTCACTGTACTGAATATTAGGAATAAGAAGCCGAAACGTTCTGAAAAGAACGCGTGAAGTTTCTGTGCGCTTAATGCGCATCCGGATAAGTGTGCAGTCACCACTTGTCGTGCTGAAAGTAAAAGTACGAAAAGGAGGGGACTTTTTTTATGGCAAACCAGAAAATCAGAATCAGTCTTAAAGCATACGATCACAAGCTGATCGACCAGTCCGCAGTTCAGATAATTGAAACTGCTAAGAAAACAGGAGCCCAAATTAGCGGACCTATTCCGCTTCCCACTAAAAAGGAAGTAATAACTATCCTTAGGGCTGTGCACAAATATAAGGACTCGAGAGAGCAGTTTGAGATGAGAACACACAAAAGACTGATTGATATTCTCTCAGCTACGCCTAAAACGGTAGACGCTCTTTCAAGGCTTGATTTGCCTGCCGGAGTTGATATCACTTTGAAAATTATGTAATTATCCAAGAACGGTTTAAATATAGGGGAAACGTTATACGGAACTTATATTAAACTAGTATGATTACCCTTAAAAGGGCAATCCGCTGTAGAAAAACAGGAGGTGCGGGAAATGAAAAAAGCTATTATGGCTAAGAAAATCGGAATGACTCAGGTTTTCAGTGAAACAGGCAATCTTATTCCTGTTACTGTTCTTGAAGCCGGCCCTTGCGCTGTGGTTCAGAAAAAAACAGTTGAAAATGACGGTTATTCAGCAATTCAGGTTGGTTTTATAGACGCAAAGGCCAACAGCGTAACAAAACCGGAGAAAGGTCACTTTGACAAGGCCGGAGTTAGCGCTAAAAAATATTTAAAAGAGTTTAGGCTTGAGGACGCAGAAAGCTATGAGCTTGGTGCGGAAATTAAAGCGGACATATTCGCTTCAGGAGATAAAGTTGATGTAAGCGGTGTTTCAAAAGGTAAAGGTTATCAGGGCGCTATTAAAAGGCATGGTCAGCACAGAGGACCTGTTACTCACGGTTCAAAATCACACAGAGTAGTTGGTTCAATGAGTGCTGCCACAACACCAGGCAAGGTTAAAAAGAACAAAAACATGGCTGGTCACATGGGTTCAGTTAACGTAACAGTTCAGAATCTTGAGGTTGTAAGCGCTGACGCCGAGAAGAACCTTATCCTTATTAAAGGCGCCGTTCCAGGGCCTAAAGGTTCGGTTCTCGTAATTAAAGAAAGCGTAAAAGCTTGATTATACTTTACGAAAGGAGGATTTGAACATGGCAAACGTTAAAGTATACAACATGAGCGGAGCTGAGGTTGGAACAATCGACCTTAACGACGATATTTTTGGTATAGATGTAAGCGAGCACGCAATGCACATGGCGGTTGTTCAGTATCTTGCCAACAAGAGGCAGGGCACACAAAGCGCCAAAACACGCGCCGAGGTAAGCGGCGGCGGAAAGAAACCTTGGAGACAGAAAGGAACAGGCCACGCAAGACAGGGTTCCACACGTTCACCACAGTGGACAGGCGGCGGCGTTGTATTTGCTCCAAAGCCAAGGGATTATTCATTTAAACTTAATAAGAAATTTAAGAGGCTCGCACTTAAATCAGCCCTTACAACAAAGGCCGCTGAGGAAAAGATAATTGTTTTAGATGAGCTTACAATGCCAGAGGTTAAAACAAAAGAGATGGCTAAGGTTCTTGCTAACATTAACGCAGGAAAGGCACTTGTCGTTATGGACGGAAGCAACACAAACGTAATTCTTTCAGCAAGAAACATTCCTGATGTTAAGACTTCTGCTGTTAACACAATAAATGTTTATGATATTCTTAAATACAACACTCTTGTTTTAACGAAAGAAGCTGTTGCAAAAATTGAGGAGGTGTACGCATAATGGCAGACTTAAGATATTATGATGTTATACTTAAACCAGTTATTACAGAGGCAAGTATGTCTGGCATTGACAGCAAAAAATACACATTCCTTGTTCACCCAGATGCCACAAAGGTTCAGATTAAAGAGGCCGTTGAGAAAATGTTTGAGGGAGCTAAGGTTGCCTCGGTTAACACAATGAACTATGACGGCAAAACAAAAAGAAGAGGCATGATTTACGGAAAAACAGCTAAAAAGAAAAAAGCTGTTGTTCAGCTTACAGCTGAAAGCAAGGACATTGAAATTTTCCAGGGTATGTAATTTAATGTACTCCGTTATTGATAAATGTTTGTAACGTATTGAAAGGAGTGGAAATAATGGGCATCAAAAGATATAAGCCTTATACACCTTCCAGAAGGCACATGACAGTGTCCACATTTGAGGAAATAACAAAATCAACTCCTGAAAAATCCTTAGTTGTTCATATTAAGAAAAATTCAGGAAGAAATAATCAAGGTAAAATTACTGTTCGCCACAAAGGCGGCGGAGCCAAAATAAAATACAGACTTGTAGACTTTAAAAGAAATAAAGACAATATACCTGCCACTGTTAAGGCCATTGAGTATGACCCTAACAGAACAGCTAATATAGCCCTTATTGTTTACGCAGACGGCGTAAAGAGCTATATTTTAGCCCCTCTTGGACTTAAGGTTGGAGACACAGTTATGAACGGCGAAAACGCTGAGGTTCGTTTGGGTAATTCACTTCCTATGAGAAGCATACCTGTTGGTTCCAACATTCACAATATTGAAATGATACCTGGAAAAGGCGGACAGCTTGTTCGTGCTGCCGGAAACGTAGCTCAGCTTATGGCTAAAGAAGGAAAATATGCCACAGTTAAGCTTCCTTCAGGAGAAATGAGACTTCTTCCTATCGATTGCAGAGCCACAATAGGTCAGATTGGAAACCTTGACAATGAACTTGTTACAATAGGAAAAGCCGGAAGAAAACGCCACATGGGAATTAGACCTACTGTAAGAGGTTCCGTAATGAACCCTAATGACCATCCTCACGGAGGCGGCGAGGGAAGGGCTCCTATTGGACGTCCGTCACCTATGACACCTTGGGGCAAGCCGGCTATGGGCTATAAAACAAGAAAGAAACACAAGGCTTCCAATAAATACATCATCCATTCAAGAAAAGGCTGATAATTTGGCGGCATAATCGATTGATTGATAAGGAGGATAAAATATGAGTAGATCTCTCAAAAAGGGACCTTTCGCTGATGAGCATCTTTTAAAGAAAATTGACGCTCTTAACGCGGCAGGTGAAAAAACCGTTATTAAAACATGGTCTCGTCGTTCAACAATATTCCCTGACATGATTGGTCACACCATTGCTGTTCATGACGGAAGAAAACATGTGCCTGTATATATCACAGAGGACATGGTTGGTCATAAATTAGGTGAGTTCGCTTTAACAAGAACATACAGAGGACACGGAAAAGACGCTGAAAAGAAATCTAAAGTAAGATAATTAGTTTTGGAAGGAGGTTTGGTTGTCATGGCAAAAGGACATAGAAGCCAAGTTAAAAAACAGAGAAACGAAGAAAACAGAGACAAAAGACCACAGGCAACTGTTAAATATGTAGGTATCCCCGCTTCTAAAGCTAAAATTGTTTTAGACCAGATTGTGGGCAAAGATGCCAGAACAGCAGCTGCCTTGCTTAAATATAACCCAAGAGTTGCAGCCAGCATAATTGCTAAAGTTTTAAACTCGGCAATGGCTAATGCGGAAAATAATTTAGGTATGGATGTTAGCAAGTTATACGTTGAGGAGGTTAAGGCCGGACAGGGTCCTACATTAAAACGTGTACGTCCAAGAGCTCAGGGCAGGGCTTACAGAATTCTTAAAAGGTCTTGCCATATATCCATAATCCTCAATGAGAGATAAGGAGGTTAACAATGGGACAGAAGGTAAATCCACATGGATTAAGAGTAGGCATTATCAAGGATTGGGATACAAAATGGTATTCTGAAAAAGGATATGCCGATAACTTGGTAGAAGATTATAAAATAAGAAAATTCATTAAAAATAAACTTTACGCTTCAGGCGTTTCAAAAATAGCTATTGAAAGAACAACAGACAGGGTTAAAATTTCTGTTTACACAGCTAAACCCGGAATTGTAATTGGTAAAAACGGCGCCGCTATTGAGGAGCTTAAAAACCAAGTGCAGAAAATGACATCTCAGAAAGTTAACATCAACATTGAGGAAGTTAAAAGACCAGAGCTTGATGCTACATTAGTTGCAGAAAATATAGCTCAGCAGCTTGAAAACCGTGTTACATTCCGTCGTGCAATGAAACAGGCTATGGGCAGAACAATGAAGTTTGGCGCAAAGGGTATTAAAACTGCTTGCTCCGGACGTCTTGGCGGAGCCGATATGGCTAGAACAGAAACATATCATGACGGAACAATTCCTCTTCAAACACTTCGCGCTGATATTGATTATGGATTTGCAGAAGCCGACACAACATACGGCAAAATCGGTGTAAAGGTTTGGATTTATAAAGGAGAGGTTCTTCCTGTAAAGGCAGAAAAAAAGGAAGGAGGCGCTGAGTAATGTTAATGCCAAAAAGAGTTAAAAGGCGTAAACAGTTTAGAGGCAGACTTAAAGGCAAAGCCATGAGAGGCAATAAAATAACATACGGCGATTTTGGTATTGTAGCCATGGAGCCAAGCTGGATTACATCAAACCAGATTGAGGCTGCCCGTATTGCTATGACAAGGTTTGTAAAAAGAGGCGGAAAGGTTTGGATTAAGATATTCCCTGATAAGCCTGTTACGGCAAAACCTGCTGAAACTCGTATGGGTTCCGGTAAAGGTTCGCCTGAATATTGGGTTGCAGTTGTTAAACCAGGCAGAGTGATGTTTGAGCTTGGCGGCGTTAATGAAGATATAGCAAGAGAGGCTCTTCGCCTTGCAACACATAAATTGCCTATCAAGTGCAAAATCGTTTCTCGTGCTGACCAAGAAGCGGAAATGGAAGGTGATGGCAGTGAAAACTAAGGAATACGTTAAGGGCTTAAAAGAAAAATCCGTTGATGAATTGAAGCAGGACCTCGTTGCTGCTAAGAAAGAGTTATTCAATCTTAGATTCCAGAATGCTACAAACCAGCTTGATAACACAGCAAGGATAACTGAGGTTCGTAAAAATATAGCAAGAATTCAGACAGTTATTACACAGAACCAGAGAGCGGCTCAATAATAAGCGAGAGGAGGAATACCGGTGGAAGAAAGAAACCTTCGTAAAACAAGAGTTGGTTTGGTAGTTAGCGACAAGATGGACAAAACTATTGTTGTTGCCGTTGCCGACAGGGTAAAACATCCACTTTACGGTAAAATTGTGGATAGAACATATAAGCTTAAGGCTCATGACGAGAAAAACGAGTGTCATGTAGGCGACCGCGTTAAAGTGATGGAAACAAGACCTTTATCAAAAGATAAAAGGTGGAGACTTGTTGAGATAATAGAAAAAGCTAAATAATTCTGTTGCGGGAGGAGGAAACATAATGGTTCAGCAGGAAACCAGATTAAAAGTAGCAGATAACTCAGGCGCTAAAGAACTTCTCTGCATTAGAGTATTAGGTGGTTCAACCAGAAGATATGCAGGAGTTGGAGATATAATAGTTTGCAGCGTTAAAGAAGCAACACCAGGCGGCGTTGTTAAGAAAGGCGACGTTGTTAAAGCAGTTGTTGTTAGAACAGTTAAGCCTATTGGCAGACCTGACGGTTCGTATATCAAATTTGATGAAAACGCCGCTGTTATCATTAAAGATGACAAAAACCCAAGAGGCACCCGTATATTTGGACCAGTTGCAAGGGAACTTAGAGAGAAACAGTTTATGAAAATCCTTTCCCTCGCTCCTGAAGTATTATAAGGGAGGTACATCAGATGGCAAGCACAAAGCTTAAAGCCGGCGACAAGGTAGTTGTTATTGCCGGAAAAGATAAAGGCAAGGAAGGAAAAATCCTTGTTGTTGACAGAAAAAAAGGCAGAGTATTGGTTGAGGGTGTTAACATGATTTCTAAGCACCAGAAACCAAATGCTGCACATCAGCAAGGCGGAATTATTAAAAAAGAGAATTTCATAGACGCATCGAATGTTATGTATCTTTTTAAGGGCAAAGCCACAAGAATTGGCGCCAAAATAGAAAACGGCAAGAAAATTAGAATAGCCAAGTCAACAGGCGAAGCTATTGACTGATTAAGAAAGGAGGTACTTAAGTGAGCAGATTAAAAGAATTCTATGATAAAGAAGTAGTAGAAGGATTGACTAAGAAATTTTCTTATAAAAATATAATGGCTGTACCAAAGCTTTCAAAAATCGTTATTAATATGGGCGTTGGAGAGGCCAAGGACAATGCTAAGGTTCTTGACGGCGCTGTTAAAGACCTTACAATTATATCAGGTCAAAAGCCTATTGTAACAAAGGCTAAAAAGTCGGTTGCTGCATTTAAGCTTCGTGAGGGCATGCCAATAGGCTGCAAAGTAACTCTTAGAGGCGAGAGAATGTATGAGTTTGCCGACAGACTTATAAATATCGCTCTCCCACGTGTACGTGACTTCAGAGGAGTTAAGTCTAACTCTTTTGATGGAAGAGGAAACTACACAATGGGTATCAAGGAACAGCTTATTTTCCCTGAAATCGAATACGATAAGGTTGACAAAATCAGAGGCATGGACATTATTTTTGTAACAACCGCCAAAACTGATGAGGAAGGCAGAGAGTTGCTTAGATTGTTCGGTATGCCGTTCGAGAAATAAGGAGGAAAATAAAAAATGGCTAAAACATCGATGAAAATTAAGCAGGCAAGAAAACCAAAGTTTTCCACCAGAGCTTATACAAGATGCAGAATATGCGGCAGACCACATGCCGTGCTTAAAAAATTTGGAATTTGCCGTATCTGCTTCCGTGAATTAGCATATAAGGGACAAATCCCTGGTGTTAAGAAGGCAAGCTGGTAATTGGAAAGGAGGATTTTCACATGTCAATGAGTGACCCAATCGCAGATATGCTTACAAGAATAAGAAACGGCAACACAGCTAAACATGACACAGTTGACGTTCCTGTTTCCATAATGAAAAAAGCTATCGCTGATATATTAACAAACGAAGGTTACATCAAAGGTTATGAGGTTATTGAAGACGGTGTTAAAAGCACAATGAGAATAGCCCTTAAATATGGAAGTGACAAAAACGAAAAGGTTATTACAGGCATTAAAAGAATCTCAAAGCCTGGCCTTAGAGTTTTTGCAGGCAAAGATGAACTTCCCAAGGTTCTTGGAGGTCTTGGAATTGCCATTATATCAACAAGCAAGGGCGTTATGACAGATAAAGAAGCAAGAAAGATGGGCATTGGCGGAGAAGTAGTAGCTTTTGTCTGGTAATTTATAGATATAAGTATTATAGGAGGTGCAGAACATGTCAAGAATAGGAAGGTTACCAATAGCTATTCCAGCCGGTGTTGAAGTTAAAATCGGCGAGGGCAACCTTGTGACTGTTAAAGGCCCTAAGGGCACTTTAGAGCGTAAGTTATCAGCTGACATGAACATCGCAATTGAAGACGGCCACGTAGTGGTTTCAAGACCAAGTGACCTTAAAAGATTTAGAGAGTTACACGGATTAACAAGGACACTTATCGCCAATATGATTGAGGGCGTTACAAAGGGCTTTGAGAAAACACTTGAGATTAACGGTGTTGGATACAGGGCTGCAAAACAGGGTAAAAAGCTTGTTCTTACCCTTGGTTACTCACATCTTGTTGAGATGATGGACCCTGAAGGCATTGAGACAGTAGTTGAGGGCCAGAACAAGATTATAGTAAAAGGTATAAGCAAAGAAAAGGTTGGACAGTTCGCGGCCGAGATAAGGACAAAACGTCCACCTGAACCATATAAAGGCAAAGGAATCAAATACGATTACGAGCATATCAGACGTAAAGTTGGTAAGACCGGTAAGAAGTAATTAAAATACTTATATCGGAAAGTGACTGATTTATAGAAAGGTGTGAATTATATGATTACTAAGCCATCACGCGCGGCCGCACGTATTAAACGTCATTACAGAATTCGTAATAAAATAAACGGAACGGCTGAATGCCCAAGATTGGCGGTTTTCAGGTCTAATAAACATATGTACGCTCAGCTTATTGATGACGCTTCAGGAAATACATTAGCCGCTGCATCAACAATGGAAGCTGAAATCGCAAGCAAGCTTGAAGCTACATCTAATATTGAGGCAGCAAAGGCTGTAGGCGAGGCAATAGCTAAAAAGGCTATGGAAAAAGGTATAACCGAGGTAGTGTTTGACCGCGGCGGATATGTATATCACGGTAAAGTTAAGGCTTTAGCCGACGCAGCCCGCGAAGCCGGTTTACAATTCTAAGTGAGGAGGAAGTTACGTTGAAAAGAATCGACCCAAGTACACTCGATCTTAAAGACAATGTAGTAACTATCAACCGTGTTACTAAGGTTGTTAAGGGCGGTCGTACATTTAGATTTGCAGCGCTTGTTGTTGTAGGCGACGGAAACGGACACGTTGGATGCGGCATTGGAAAAGCTGCTGAAATTCCTGACGCTATACGCAAGGGCAAAGAAGACGCCATGAAAAATATAATTTATGTTGAGAGAAATGAAGTAGACAGCCTTTATCACGGAACAACAGGTATGTTTGGAAGCGCCAGCGTAAGACTTATGCCAGCTCCCGAAGGTACTGGAATTATAGCCGGAGGCCCTGCCCGTGCCGTGCTTGAGCTTGCCGGAATAAGAAACATCAGAACAAAATCTTTAGGTTCCAACAATAAAAGAAACGTAGTAAGTGCTACAATAGCCGGACTTGCTGGAGTTACAACACCGGAGAAGATAGCAAGATTACGCGGAAAGACTGTTGAAGAAATTTTAGGCTGAGGAGGAATTTAAAGTGGCTGAAATTAAAATCACGTTAGTCAAATCGACTATTGGTGCAATTCCAAAGCACAAAAAAACAATTCAGGCCTTAGGTTTGGGAAAGGTTAACTCATCAGTAATTCAGCAGGACAACGCTGCCATAAGAGGAATGGTTAACCAAGTTAGCCACCTTGTAAAGGTAGAAGAAATTTAATTTTAAGGAGGTGCTACAATGAAGTTATGTGAATTAAGACCAGCTGAAGGCTCAAGCTCAAAGTCTTGGAGAAGGGGCAGAGGTCATGCTTCTGGAAACGGAAAAACAGCCGGCAGAGGCCACAAGGGACAGGGCGCCCGTTCGGGTTCAGGCGGAAAGACTGGATTTGAGGGAGGTCAGATGCCTCTTTACAGAAGGCTTCCTAAAAGAGGCTTTACTTGCAGAAACAGTAAAGAGATAGTAGGCATTAATGTAGCCGCTCTTAATATATTTGATAATGACGCCGTTGTTGATTTACAGGCGCTTATTGAAAGCGGTCTTGTTAAAAACCCAAGAGACGGAGTTAAAATTCTTGGCGTTGGCCAGCTTGAGAAAAAACTTACAGTAAAGATTAACTATTTCAGCAAATCAGCAATAGAAAAAATAGAGGCAGCGGGCGGAAAAGCTGAGGTGATCTAATTGATTAAGTTGTTTGCAAATGCATGGAAGGTAAAGGATATAAGAAATAAAATTCTTTACACATTTATAATACTTGCTATAATAAGATTAGGAGCTCATATAGCCTTGCCGGGAATAAGCGTAGCTTCTATAAAAGCTATCCAGGATTCAATGAGCACAGGAACTCTTTACAATATTATAGCGGGGGGTTATAATTCCAGGTGGTCTATATTCTCTATGGGAATTGGACCGTATATCAACGCGTCAATTATTATGCAGCTGCTTAGGGTAGCTATTCCAAAGCTGGAACAGCTATCAAAAGAAGGCGAGGACGGAAGGAAAAAAATCACTTCTTATACTCGTTATCTTACTGTTGTGCTTTCCCTTATACAGGCAACAGGAATAACCTTAAGTTATAGGGACATGTTTTCTAACGCCAGTGCCCTTACGCTTATTATATCGGTTATAACACTTGTAGCCGGCTCAACATTTATTATGTGGCTGGCAGAACAAATTACGAATAAGGGAATTACAAACGGTTCGTCAATGATAATTTTTATGAACATTGTATCAAATCTTCCAAGCGGAATTCGTTCTCTTGTATACTATGCACAGACAGGCGATGCAACAGGGCTTGTGAAGATTGCCATTGTTCTTGTACTTCTTTTAGCCGTTATAGTATTTATAGTTATAATACATGATGGAGAAAGAAGAATACCGGTTCAATATTCAGCCAAAATGGTTGGAAGAAGGACATATGGCTTTGGCGGACAGACAACATTTATGCCCATTAAAGTAAATACCGCTGGAGTTATAGCGATTATTTTTGCTATATCGCTTGTCCAGTTTCCGGAAACAATAGCGCAGTTTATTCATCCGGGAGCGACGTTCTCGAAAATTATAGAACTGCTTAGAATAACAAATCCTGTTGGAGCTGTTATTTATATAGTTCTTATACTTTTCTTCTCGTATTTCTATACTTCTATTGTTATAAATCCTAACGAGATAGCCGAGAATATGAAGAAAAACGGCGGCTTTATTCCGGGAATAAGACCAGGACAGCCAACAAGTGATTATATTACAAGGGTTGTAAACAGAATAACTTTGGTAGGCGCCATATCATTTGCGTGCATAGCCCTTGTGCCGCTTATCCTTCAGTGGGTGTTTGGCCTTAACGTAGGATTTGGAGGAACTACTCTTATAATCGTTGTAGGCGTAGCGCTTGATATTGTTAAAGCTATGGAATCACAGCTTCTTATGAGACATTATAAAGGATTTTTAAATAGCTGATTTCGGTTTATAAAGGGAAATGCCTTGCATTTCCCAGTAAACCTGTTATTGAGGAAAAGAGGTAAAGCTGATGAAATTGGTACTTATCGGAGCGCCGGCGGCTGGAAAAGGAACGCAAGCCAGAAAGCTTATAGATAAATATAAACTTGCTTATATTTCAACAGGAGATATGCTTCGTGAAGAAGTTAGTAAAGGCACGGACCTTGGATTAAAGGTCAAAAGCGTAATGGCTTCTGGCGGTCTTGTTTCTGATGATTTGATTATTGCCATAGTTAAAGAGCGAATTAAAGCTGATGACTGCAAGAACGGTTTTATATTGGACGGTTTTCCACGCACAGTGGTTCAAGCCGAAAAGCTTGATGAGCTTATAGAGCATATTGACAAGGCCATATATATAGACTGCCCAGATGAAATTCTCCTTGAACGCATAACTGCCAGACAAACTTGCCCTAAATGTGGAGCATCATACAACAAAATATCTGTTCCTTCAAAAGTTGAGGGAATTTGCGATGTATGTGGAGAGCATCTTACTCAAAGAAAAGATGACACTGTTGAGGCCGGAAAGGCACGTCTTGAAACTTTCCATAATCAAAGTGAGCCGCTTGTTGACTATTACAAAAAGCAAGGACGTCTTTTTGATGTTGACGGCACTATGGGTATTGATAAGATTACAGAGGCAATTTTCGCTGAGTTAGGGGACTGATTGAATGGCCATAACTATTAAGACAGAAGAACAGATAGAAAAAATGCGCGCGGCGGGTAAGATACTTGTTGACCTTGATGAAATTTTGAGAGAGCATATTAAACCCGGTGTTACAACAATAGAGCTTGATGCAATAGCTGAAAAATTTATAAGGGGCCGCGGAGCAATACCTTCATTTAAAGGCTATGGCGGTTTTCCTGGGTCTATATGCACATCCGTTAATGAGGTTATAGTGCATGGAATACCAGGAAAAAGAAAGCTTAAAGAAGGCGACATAATAAGCATAGACATGGGCTCAATAATATACGGCTTTAATGGCGACTGCGCCAGAACTTATGGAGTGGGGCAAATATCGCCGGAAGACCAAAGGCTTATTGATGTTACAAAGCAGAGCTTTTTTGAGGGTATTAAATTTGCTAAAGCCGGCTGCCATCTTTATGATATATCGGCCGCTGTTCAAGAATATGTTGAGAAGAACGGTTTTGGTGTTGTTAGGGACTATGTAGGCCATGGAATAGGACGAAAAATGCACGAAGACCCGGCAATTCCAAATTATAAACAGATTGGAAGAGGCCCTAAACTTTTAAAAGGGATGTGTCTTGCAATAGAACCTATGGTTACTGCAGGAACATACGAGCTTAAGGTGCTTGATGACGACTGGACGGCTGTTACTCTTGACGGGAAAAACGCGGCGCATTATGAAAATACTGTTTATGTAACTGACGGTGAGCCTGAGATACTTACTTTATAATTAATCCAACAGACATTTGAGGTGACAAGATGGATTTTGAAAAGGGTCAAATTGTGTTCTCAAAATGCGGCCACGACAAGACGCTTCCTTTCATAGTTATAGCTGTTGACGGTGAGTATTTATACTTGGCTGATGGAAAAAACCGCAGGCTTGAACATCCAAAACGAAAAAAAATCAAACATGTGCAGAAAACAAATCATGTCTGTGAGGATATAAAGAAAAAACTTGAGGATAAGTCGTACCTTCTTGATGCGGATATCCTTAAGGCCATAAAAGAGTATTGCAGGAAAAAATAGAGGAGGTTCTTTATGTCGAAAGATGACGTAATTGAATTGGAAGGAACCGTTGTTGAAAAATTGCCGAATGCTATGTTTCAGGTAGAGCTTGAAAACGGACACAAAATATTAGCTCATATATCCGGAAAGCTCCGTATGAATTTCATAAGGATACTTCCGGGAGATAAAGTTTTAATTGAAATGTCTCCATACGACCTTACAAAAGGAAGAATTATTTGGAGAGCCAAATAAGAAGGATTTGGAAAGGAGAAATCACAATGAAGGTTAGACCATCTGTTAAGCCTATGTGCGAAAAGTGCAGAATTATAAAAAGAAAAGGCCGTGTAATGGTTATATGTGAAAATCCAAAGCACAAACAGAAACAGGGCTGATTTAAACGAAGTTTTATTTAACCTATATTTTATAATATTGTGGTTGTAATTATGGCTTTTACAGGGTGCATGAGACCTTGAAAGCAAACAGAGTAAATCCGTTATTTAATGTTTAGGTATGTTTTCAGAGCGGCTGACAGATACAATCTGTTTCTGTAAATAATCCTAAAGCAATTAATTGTTTAAGTTAAAAGAGTTTATTTATGGAGGTGCAAGGCACACATGGCACGTATTGCTGGTGTAGATTTACCAAGAGAAAAACGCGTTGAGATTGGCCTTACTTATGTATACGGAATTGGACACTCAACAGCCGTTAAGATTTTAAATAAAGCAGGCGTAAATCCTGATACAAGGGTTAGAGACCTTACAGACGACGAGGTTTCAAAAATCCGCGAGGCTATTGACAACAACCATGTTATTGTTGAAGGTGACCTTAGAAGAGAAATTGCCCTTAATGTTAAGCGTCTTGTTGAGATTGGCTGTTACAGAGGCGTTCGTCACAGAAAAGGCCTTCCTGTAAGAGGACAGAAAACAAAGACAAACGCAAGAACAAGAAAAGGTCCAAGAAAAACCGTTGCCAATAAGAAGAAATAATAAGCAGGGAGGTTTACGTTAAATGGCAAAAAAAGCTGTAAAGAAAACGACTACTCGCAGACGTCGTGACAAAAAGCATGTAGAGCGTGGTCAGGCACATATCCAGTCCACATTTAATAATACAATAGTAACAATTACAGACGCGGCAGGAAACGCCCTTTCTTGGGCAAGTGCCGGACAGTTAGGCTTTAGGGGTTCAAGAAAGTCAACTCCTTACGCCGCTCAGATGGCCGCAGAAACAGCAGCCAACGCCGCCTCAGACTTTGGCCTTAAAACGGTTGAGGTATTTGTTAAGGGCCCTGGCTCGGGACGTGAGGCCGCAATCCGTGCCCTTCAGGCAGCCGGCCTTAGCGTAACAATGATTAAAGACGTTACACCTGTTCCTCATAACGGATGCAGGCCGCCAAAACGCAGAAGAGTCTAATTAGGAGGTGCGAGTATAAATGGCAAGAGATATGGTTCCTGTTCTTAAGAGATGCAGGTCGCTCGACCTTGACCCTATTTTCTTAGGAATCGCAAAAAAATCAAAAAGGCAGCCGGCTAACTCCAGAAGAAAAATAAGTGAGTACGGCGCTCAGATGAGAGAAAAACAAAAAGCTAAATTTATATATGGAGTACTTGAGAAACAGTTCAGAGGCTATTACGCAAAAGCCGAGAAAATGGCTAAAAAAGAAGGCATCCCTGGCGAGAACCTTCTTATGCTTCTTGAAATGAGGCTTGATAACGTAATGTTCAGGCTTGGATATGGCAGAACAAGAAAAGAGTCAAGACAGATTGTTCGCCACAAACACGTTCTTGTAAACGGAAAGCCTGTTGATATTCCATCATATGCTGTTAAAGTTGGAGATGTAATTGAGATTAAAGAAAAATACTCTTCAATGCAGAGATATAAAGACATTCTTGATGTTACAGACACAAGAATTGTTCCAGAGTGGCTTAGCGCCGACCATGAAAATCTTAAAGGCACTGTTGTGGCAAGGCCTCAAAGAGCGCAGATTGATGTTCCTGTTGAAGAAACATTCATCGTAGAGCTTTACTCAAAATAATAAATGCAACACTAAAGGCAGTGGGCTCATTTTTGAACCCACTGCTTATGAAACTTATTTTCGGCTTGTTTCAGGCCTATTCTATTTATTAAACATAAGGAGGTTTAAATTGTGTTAGAGTTTGAGAAACCTCGTATTGAGATTGCTGAAATGGCGCAGGACGGCACATATGGCCGTTTTGTTGTGGAGCCTCTTGAGAGAGGATATGGAACGACTCTTGGAAACTCTCTTAGAAGGATATTGCTTTCCTCACTTCCGGGCGCCGCTGTAAGCAATGTTAAAATAGACAGAGTGCTGCATGAATTTAGTGTTATACCCGGTGTTAAGGAAGACGTTTCTGAAATTATTCTTAACCTTAAGGGTCTTGCTATAAAAAACACCAGCGACAGCTATGAGCCAAAGCTGGCTTATATAGATTTTGAGGGTGAGGGCGAGGTTAAAGCCTCAGATATAAAGGTTGACAGTGATATAGAGATTATGAACCCCGACCATCATATAGCCACATTAAGCGGCGGGGCCAATAGTAAGCTTTATATGGAAATTACAATTACAAGAGGCAGAGGCTATGTTGGCGCCGATAAAAACAAAAAAGAGGACCAGCCAATAGGAATGCTTCCTGTTGACTCTATTTACACACCTGTAAGAAGAGTTAATTTCCTTGTTGAGAATACACGTGTGGGTCAAATTACTGACTATGACAAACTTACATTGGAGGTTTGGACCAACGGAACAATTACTCCAGACGACGCTGTAAGTTATGGAGCTAAGATACTTAATGAGCACCTTAATTTATTTGTTGACCTTTCGGAAAATGCTAAAAACGCTGAAATAATGGTTGAAAAAGAGGAAGGCAAGAAGGAAAAGGTTCTTGAAATGAGTATTGAGGAGCTTGACCTTTCAGTGCGTTCTTATAACTGCCTTAAGAGAGCAGGAATTAATACTGTAGAGGACTTGGCAAGCAAGACCGAGGACGAAATGATGAAAGTGCGTAATCTTGGACGCAAATCCCTTGAGGAAGTGCTTAACAAGATGGCAGAGCTTGGACTTAGCTTAAAGCCAAGCGAAGAATAATATATTGTTTATAGTTATTATTTATTGGCGGAATTACAGTGCCGCGTAAGACCGTAAGAGCGGCGGCATTGGGGTAAGTTCCGCAGAAAGCGGAGGATTAAAATGACAGGTTCAGGTTACAGAAAACTTGGTAGAACATCATCACAAAGAAAGGCCCTTTTAAGAAATCAGGTAACAAATTTACTTTATCACGGTAAAATAACAACAACGGACAAAAAGGCCAAAGAAGTTAGGAGAATAGCTGAAAAGCTTATTACCCTTGCCGTTAAAGAAAAGGACAACTTTACAGAGGTTGAAGTTACAGCCAAGGTTCCAAAAAAAGACGCTAATGGAAACAGAGTTAAAGAAACTGTAAACGGCAAAAAAGTTACAGTTTATGATGAGGTTAAAAAGACAATTAAAAAAGATAACCCTTCAAGGCTTGCCGCCAGAAGAAAAATCCTCAGCGTTCTTTACCCTGTAACAGAGGTTCCAAAGGACGGAAAAAAAGTAAGGAAGCTTTCAAAGAAAGTTGACATGGCTTCTAAGCTTTTTGATGAGATTGCTGTTAAGTATGCCGACCGCAAAGGCGGATACACACGCATGATTAAAATTGGACCTCGTAAGGGCGACGCCGCCGAAATGGTAATTCTTGAGCTTATCTAATTGTGCTAAATTTTTAAATTTAAAGGGGATTAAGTTATCTTAATCCCCTTTTTAAAGATTTTATTTTAGTGAAAATATGTTATATATGCTTTTCTGTTTTTAAGAATTAGCGTATATGCATATTTTCAGTAAAATAAATTTGCGTTAAAGTGGGTGATATTTTGGCCGACATGGTAAAAACCGAAAATTTAACCTATGAATATAAGGTTACATATGAGAGAAACGGGAAAAACGTCACTAAAAAAGTTTTGGCCCTTAATAATATAAATTTGAATATAGAAAAAGGCAGTTTTGTGGCTGTGCTGGGGCATAACGGTTCTGGAAAGTCAACATTTGCAAAGCATATAAACGCTCTTGTTAAGCCGACAAGCGGAACACTTTGGATAAACGGGTATGATACCAAAAATGAGGAATTTATTTGGGACATAAGACAGAGCGCAGGAATGGTTTTTCAAAATCCTGATAACCAGATAGTTGCCACAATAGTTGAGGAGGACGTAGCTTTCGGCCCTGAAAATCTTGGAATAGAGCCGGAAGAAATTAGAAAAAGAGTTGACGGAGCCATAAGTGCCGTTGGAATGGAGCAGTTTAAAAAGAGTATGCCGGCTAAGCTTAGCGGAGGCCAGAAGCAGAGAATAGCCATAGCAGGTGTTTTGGCAATGAAACCTGAGTGCATAGTGCTGGACGAGCCTACGGCTATGCTTGACCCTGAAGGCCGTAAAGACGTTATAGATATAATAACGCGTCTTAACAAAGAAGAGGGCCTTACAATAGTTCTTATAACTCACTATATGGATGAAACTGTGGGGGCGGACAGGATTGTTGTTATTGACGACGGCAATGTTGTTATGGAAGGTACTCCAAGGCAGGTTCTTGTTCAGGTTGATAAAATGAAAAGCTATGGTCTTGATGTGCCTCAGGTTACGGAAATAGCCTATAATCTCAGAAAAAAAGGTATTGATATTCCAGCTGATATACTTACGCCGGAAGAAATGGTAGGTGCTATATGCCGATTGAAGTTGAAAATTTAACACATGTATATAACGACGGAACGTCTATGAGCCGAAAAGCTCTTGACAATGTGAGCTTTAAGATAGATGACGGGGAATTTGTGGCAATAATAGGTCACACAGGTTCGGGAAAATCTACGCTTATACAGCATTTAAATGCTTTAACAAAACCAACATCAGGGCGTGTTTTGCTTGATGGAGAGGACATAAACGTTGATAAATCAAAACTTAAACAGATAAGGCAGAAGGTTGGCCTTGTTTTTCAGTATCCGGAGTATCAGCTTTTTGAAATGACAGTTTTTAAAGATGTATGTTTTGGTCCAGAAAACATGGGGCTTTCAGAAGAGGAAGTTAAAAAAAGAGCCGTTAGAGCTTTAAATCTTGTGGGCCTTGATGAGTCTTATTATGAAAAATCTCCTTTTGAGCTTAGCGGAGGGCAAAAAAGGCGGGC
>CAJFUS010000179.1 GCA_904420235.1 Candidatus Neoanaerotignum tabaqchaliae | reverse complement strand
TTATCCCCGCCGCCGCTCTTGCCGCCGCCATAAAGCCGTCAAAGGGCCCCGTTTTCCTTCCGCCGCCCTCCGGCGTTCCGGTGCCCCTCAGCTCCTTTGTTTCCAAGTCAAAAAGATAGCCGTCGCTCTCCTTAAGCCCCTCAATGTCAAGGCCCTCAATGCCGCCGTCGTCATTGATACTTATTTTGTCCATGTCCAAAAGGGCCTTTATGGCCTTGGCGTTTCTTCCTCCGGCCATAATTATGGCCATGTCAACGGCGGCTTCTTTTTTAAGGTCCGCCATGTCCTTTTTATACTTGCTCTCCCAGCCCGAAATTTCACTTTTAAGCTCTTCAATGCCGGTTCCCTCAAACTCTTTAAGCCTCTGCGAAAGAGCTGCGGCGCCCTCTTGGGCCTCCTTAAGCCGCCTTTTATTTTCGTCATACTCCGCCTTTAACACATACTCCCCGCCGGCGCCGTTAATAAGCTCAATGTCCTCCCTGCCCTCAAGGGCCGCTTTCAGCTCGTCGTATGTAAGGGCCTTGCCGCCGAAAATTTCCTTCAAAAACTCCATTTTCTTTTCCCTCCTTTGTTTTTTAAATAAAAAAAGCCGCTTAAACGGCCTGTAAACATTTTTTAAACTTGCTTTTTTCCTAAAACTTTTCCTGCCTCAAATATCACTCGTCCCTAAGTGCCTTCTCCCCGCGCTTTTTAAGGCTTCCTCTCCTCAAAATTTCCCTCCGCCCGCCTTTCTCAAAATTTCATTTTCCCCAATTCCTCCCGCCGCTTATTATTCCGCCGGCTTTCCGCTTCCTCGGGATTTTTTCCGCTTTTCAAAATTCCCCGCCGCGGCCCTTCCCGTCAAATAATCACAAATCCATGCCTCTTTCACTTTTTCAAATTACTTTTCTCCCCTTTAAAGGCCCACTCAAATTTTCACGCTTCCAAGCCGCCTTTTTTTCCAACTTCTCCGCCGGCCGTTTTCTCAAATAGGCCGCTTTTTTCATCGGCGTTCATTTCTTCCTCCAAACGCCTTTCTTCCTCATTGGCGTCGGCAACAAAGGGGTGCGCCTCAAGCAAAGTTCTGCGGCTCACAATTCCCTTAGATTTTACAATTATGTCAACTGTCTCCGTATCGTTGGCTATCTGTGAGTAATTTATTCCAACCCTTATAATCGACGGGTCATAATTTGTTCCGTTCTTCCGGTTAAAATCCTCCGCAACAAACCAAAAAAATTCCTTTATGGCCTTTTTAAGCCTCGGAGCCATGTTTTCGCACTTCTGCCTAAGTCCGGCATACCTAAACTTTAGGGCCACGCCGCTGGGAGAGGCTCCGAACCTTTCGTCCTCCATGTCCATGTTAACTCCCATGCCAAAGCGGTATATATCGCGCCTCAGCATTTTCAAAAACTCAATCCTCTCGCTTACGGGAAGGCTCACCTGTTTGGCCTCCACCTTTCCGGAGGAATCCAAAACGCTTACGGCCCTGTTTATCCTCAGCTTTTTGGCAATGGCCCCTGCCGTTTCCCCGCCGTACCCCTGTATAACCCAGTACAGGTCAACTAAGTCAATAAAGTTGTTAACTCCCTCGCTTGATATGTAGTCATAGGCGTCTATAAGGCTTTTAATGTTCTCCAAATCGCTTGTTCTATACCTGTTGTTCTCCAAAAAAATGAATGGCACCCTGCCCCAGCTGTGAGGCGTCCGTTTTTTCTCAAGACCATTTTTAAGGCTTATGTCCCACCAGTGAGGCATGGGATTAACGCCTCGTCCTCCGTCCAAAACAAAAAGGTCCTTTTCCTTCTCCACATAATATGTAACGTCATTTTTTGTCCACCACTCAACTTTGCGCCGCCAATACTCCCTGCCGTTTTTTATAACCTTCACAGCGTAATATCTTATAACCTGCTCCAGCTCCCTCTGATAGGCGCTGTCATAAACGGCTATCAGCTCTCCGGCCGGAACAATGGCATACTTAAGATTTCCTTCCTCGTCATAATAAAAGTGAAGGGCCTCCTGCCCCTTATTGCTGGCGCCCCGCACCCAGTCCTGAATGGTTTCGTTAAACTCCTCGTCGGCCTTTTCCCGAAGCATTTCCTCAAAATTCCTGTTTTCGCCCTTTTCTGCGCCTAAAACGCTTATTGTAGGCTCCCGCCCCACCATATAGCTAACCTTCTGCTCCACCAAAGTCCTGTGGAACGGGTTGATGTTGTGGTGATTGCTTCTGTTTGGATTTTTAAAAAGCCTCGTCCGCTCAACCTCTCTGCCGTCAATGTTTTCGGTTTCCGAAATTTCCGCCTCATTATACTGCTTTAATAAACTGTCGTGCTTGGCGTTGTAATAGTTTTCACCCTTTTTCATGGCCAGCTTTTCAGGGCTGCCCTCGTCCTCCTCAATAATGCGCCTTATAACGTCGCTTATGTTCATGGCGCCCATTGCCGACACCTTGGCGTTTATAAGCTCCATGTCAGTTATATACATTTTCCTTCACCCCGCCTTTCAAATTTAAAAACCTCCCAAAAATGCCTTCCTTTAAGTTTGTTTTCCGAAAATCCGGCCCGCTGTTTTTTTAATTCCTTCCTTAATATGGCCCGCCTCGGCCCTTTGTGTTCAATCATATCCTGATTTTCCCCTTTTATTTTTGAACCTCTCCGTATTTAAAAAAATCCGTCCATATGTTGCCTTTTCCGAAATTCCGCCGCCGTTAAAGTGCTCATTATAAAAGTCCTTTCCGTCATTCAAAAATTCACGCCCCGCAATAAGTCCCCTCCAAATTCCTCCTCCAAAACTTTTTCCGCTCAATATTCCTTATTTCCTCATTTCAAATACTGTCGGCCCGCAAATTCTTGAATTCTCAAATCTCCTAAAATCTCTCCGCCAATAACGTCCGCTCGGCCGCTTCCTTCTTTTTCTCATTAAAGGCCGGCTTTCTCAATATCTTTTCCTCGGCTGCTTCTAATTCCCTCTTTGCACAAAGGTCTTTTTGCTTCCGCTCTCAAAGGCCCTTCATCTCTCTCCTTAAAGGCCGGCTTCCTCAATATCTTTCCTCGGCTGCTTCTAATTCCCTCTTTGCACAAAGGTCTTTTTGCTTCCGCTCTCAAATCCGGCTTTTCCCAGTAACATTCCTGCCTTTCCGGCCTTATTCATTCAAAACTTTAACTTTACTATCCTAACGCCGCCGGCCTGTATTCAAATCCTAACCCAAAACTCTTCCGGCCGTTTTGTTTCTGCACTATGTCCCGCCTTATATAAAGCCCCAAATTCTTTCAAAATTCCCGCCATTCCTTCAATTTTTAATCCTCTTTCCTCTTTCCTTTTCGCTTATCTCTCGCTTTTCAAAGCTCTACCTTCTCCAAAAACTTCCTCCCGCGAAGGCCACCACTTTTCTTCCGCTCTCAAATACCCATCCGTAAAGGCTTCACCGCACCTTGGCGCTTCTCATCTCAAACTCCCTCGAGTACCTTACGGCGTCTATGGAGTGATTGTCCCTGTCGGGAAGCCTTGACGTAAACTCCCCGCTTTTGTCCCTCATAAACTCGTATCCGCAAAACTCCTTGGCCGTTTTGGGACACCGCCTCGGGTCAATAACTATTCCGCTTAACCCCTGAAGCCACTTTATTCCATACTCCACGCTGTCCGGCCCCTTGGCGGCCCCTATGGCCCTAACGCCGAATTCGTTAAGCTCGGCAACGCTTTTGGGCTCGGCGCTGTCGCATATAACAACGCCTCCGCTTTTGTTCTCCTCTTTTATAAGCTCCGCGGCCCTTCTGTTACTAAGTCCTGCGGCATGAATCTCATAAAATATGTAAAGCTTCCGCCTGCGGCTGTCATAGTGATTAACCGTATAGTGAAGCGGGTCAACGGCAAAGCCCCAGTCAAGACCTCTTGATATCCTGTCAAACCGGCTTATTTCCTCGCCGCTAATCTCCCTAAGCTCAATGTTGTTAAACACCTCGCCGCCGCTTCCTATAACCTGCCCCAAATATTCGTGCCTGTAAAAGTCGGGCCTTGTTCTTTTCAGCTCCTCGGCCTCAATAAAAAACCGCTCTCCAAGCCACTTTTTGGGAACGGCCAAATATGTGCTGTGATAAACCGCCCTTCCGGGCATCTCTTTTTGAGCCTCCTCGTTAACCCAGCTGCGGCGGCTTTTGGGCGGGTTATAAGAGTAGAACACAAAAAATCTGTCTCCGCCTCTCATAAGGGATTGGTTTATGTTCCTAATCTCACCCATGCCGTTAAACTCGTCCAGCTCCTCATACCAGATGTATTTGCAGTACCCTTGACTGAACTTTGTTGACTTGATTTTTTTTGGATTGTCGCCGCCTATAAATATAATCCTCTGTCCTGTGGGCTTATATATAAGCTCCGGAACGCTTACCCGTTTTTCCCAAAGCTCCGACGCCCCTAAGGCCTCTATGGCCCACAAAAGCTGGCTGAAAACGCTGTTTTTTATGTTAAAACCAACTTTTCTAAGTACGGCGCCGTTGGCCTCAGGGTCCTTCATAATGCCAAGTATAAGCTCCGCCGATATAAACGACGATTTCCCGCTTCCTCTTCCGCCTTTGAACCAATAGTGAGTATACCTCCCTTTTTTAATGTCCCAGTGGGCCCCGTAAAAGTCCGGCCCTATTATGTCCTTAAGACGTCTCATTTTC
>CAJFUS010000178.1 GCA_904420235.1 Candidatus Neoanaerotignum tabaqchaliae | reverse complement strand
TTTCATCTATGTTGAACTGCTCGAATATAAGCTTAGGCGTTTTTGGCATGAATGGCTGAAGCATTATGGCTATAATTCTTATGCTTTCGGACACGTTGTAAAGAGCGCCGGCCAACTTTGGCATATTTTCCTCAGACTTAGCCAAAATCCAAGGCTGTGTCTCGTCGATATATTTATTGGTGCGGCGTATAAGTGTCCAAAGGTTTGAAAGAGCGTCGCTGAAAAGCATTTTGTCCATGCATTCCTCAAACTTTACGATTGTTTCGGAAGCGGTATTTTTAAGGTCGTTGTCAAACTCAGTGGCCTCGTGATTTTCGGGAAGCTGTCCGCCGAAATATTTGCCAATCATTCCGGCCGTTCTTGACACAAGATTTCCTAAATCGTTGGCCAAATCGGAGTTGATTCTTTGTATAAGGGCCTCGTTTGTAAAATTGCCGTCCTGGCCGAAGGCTATCTCTCTTAAAAGAAAGTATCTTACGGCGTCAAGACCATATCTTTCAATAAGAACGTTAGGGTCTACAACGTTGCCTTTTGATTTTGACATCTTTCCGCCGTCTATAACAAGCCAGCCGTGGCCGAAAATCTGCTTTGGAAGCGGCAGGTCTAAAGCCATAAGCATGGCAGGCCATATTATTGAATGGAAACGGACTATTTCTTTCCCTACAATGTGTACGTCCGCCGGCCAATATTTTTTAAACAGCTCGTCATTGTCAGAACCGTATCCAAGGGCAGTTATATAGTTTGAAAGGGCGTCAACCCAAACGTATATTACGTGCTTCGGGTCAAAATCAACTGGTATTCCCCATTTAAAAGAGGTACGGCTTACGCAAAGGTCCTCAAGGCCAGGCTTAAGAAAGTTTGAAATCATCTCCGTCTGTCTTGACTGAGGCTGTATAAACTCGGGATGTTCCTCTATATGCTTTATAAGCCTGTCCTGATATTTGGAAAGCCTGAAGAAATAGCTTTCTTCCTTAACTTTCTCAACAGGACGTCCACAGTCGGGGCATTTTCCGTCAACAAGCTGGTGTTCCGTAAAGAATGACTCGCATGGTGTGCAGTACCAGCCTTCGTATTCCGATTTATATATATCGCCTTTGTCGTAAAGTTTTTTGAATATTTTTTTAACTCCGGCTATATGGTCCTCATCTGTGGTGCGTATGAACCTGTCATATGAAATGTCAAGGGCTTTCCAAAGGTCCTTAATTCCGGCAACAACCTTATCAACATATTCTTTAGGAGTAAGGCCCAAGCTGGTGGCTATGCGTTCTATTTTTTGCCCATGCTCGTCGGTGCCTGTCATAAACCTGACGTCATATCCGCGAAGCCTTTTGTATTTTGCCAATGTGTCGGCGGCTACGGTGCAGTAAGAATGTCCTATATGAAGCTTATCGCTTGGATAATATATAGGCGTTGTTATATAAAATGTCTTTTTTTCCAAAACAATCCCTCCAGATTTCCATAACTTTTCAATATTATTTCTATTATAACTGTCTTTATATGAAATTAAAAGTAATTTTTTAATTCTTTCAAGTCTTATCGTTCTTTTACGGCCCACAGGCGAATATTATTTTAATTATGAAAGGTGGTATAGGCTTATGGCTGAGGATAAAAGAAATTACATGAACCATAAAATAGTGATTGACGAGAGGGAAAATATTACGGTTAACGGCGTAACAGAGGTACTGTCTTTTGACGAGGAGGGAATTATGTGCGCCAGCGATTTGGGGCTTATAATAATAAGAGGAAACAATCTGCATATAGGCCGCCTTGACCTTGACGCCAGAGTTTTAACGGCCGAAGGGGCCGTTGACGCTGTTGAGTATGCCGACGGACCTGTTGGCGGCGGCGGGATATTTAAAAGACTGTTCCGGTAGGTGCTTTTTATGATATTGTCGGTTAAATTTCAGGCCATGGTATTTTTGGCGGCTTTTGCAAGCGGCGCCGGTTTTGCCATGTGTTATGATGTTCTGCGGCTTTTCAGGATATATGCCGCCCACAGGCCCATAACGATACAAATTGAGGACTTGATTTATTGGATTGTGTGTTCTTTTGTTTTTTTTAATATGCTTCTTGAGATTAATAACGGCGAGATGAGATTTTACATACCCTTTGGCTTTTTTTGCGGAATGGCCTTATATTTTGTTACGCTGGGACGTATTGTAATGAGATTTGCCAGAGCCATAATAGATTTTGTTATAAAGCTTGTACGTCTTTTTATAGAGATAATAACAACACCTTTTAGACTGGTGTGGATTGTTATAAGAAAACCGGTTTTATTTTTATGGAATTTGTTCGTTAGGGTATTGATTTTAGTGCGGGATTATGTAAAAATGTTAAATATACCAAAAAGAAAAAAGAGGGTAAAACTTTGCTTGAAAAAGAGCGGAAAGCGAAGGTGAGGCTATATGGCTAAAAGAGGCGGTCAAAATAAGAGGTCTGCTTCAAGGCTTTTTATTTTAGGGTGCATGATTATGTTTTTTGCCGTTATATGTGTTAATATGTATTCTCAGGTTGAGACGTACTATAATCTTAAGGCCGAAGAAAAGGAGCTATTAAGCCAAATAGATGATGAAAAAAAGGAGAACTTGGAGCTTTCTGCAAGTAAGGATTATTATACTTCTGACGCTTATATAGAAAAAGTGGCAAGAGAACAGCTTGGCCTTATAATGCCCGATGAAATTGAGTTTGTAAACACAGCGGACAGCTGATTTTACAGGAATTTAAAAAAAATTAAAAATTTTCAAAAAAATTGTTGACAAGCCCGCACTGTATGAGTATAATAGGAAAAGTCAGGTCGCTGAAGCGAATGTTTAAAGCGCCTGTATGGCGGAGTAGCTCAGTTGGCTAGAGCACGCGGTTCATACCCGCGGTGTCGAGGGTTCAAATCCCCCCTCCGCTACTTTAAATAAAATATGGCCCGTTGGTCAAGCGGTTAAGACGCGGCCCTCTCACGGCTGAAACAAGAGTTCGATTCTCTTACGGGTCATTTTAATTTAATATTGTTTTGGGAGTTTAGCTCAGCTGGGAGAGCGCCTGCCTTACAAGCAGGATGTCACAGGTTCGAGCCCTGTAATTCCCATTAAAGTTCCTGCGAGGGACTTTTTTTTATTTCAAAAAAATATTATTTATAAAATAAAGGCTAGTTATCTTAATTTTAAAGTTATTTAGCCTTTTATTTTTTGCAAATATTTTTACGTTCCTCTTCCTATTTTTTACATACAAAGTAAGTTATCAAATTTAGTCATATTGAGTATTTATAAAATTATTGGGATGTTTAAGGCTTTGCTGATTTTAAAAGATGTTTATTGTGGACAAATTTTCTAACGATATCTAATTCAATTATTTTACTTTAATTTTGGAAGTTTATAAAAATGTTTGGCTTTAAGTTTTTATATAGTATGTTTATAAAGGATTTTAGTGAAATAATACATACGTAAATAGATATGAAGCTAAAGAAAATACTTGGAAAAAGTTGAAGAAGCGGATTAAAAGCAACAAAAATATAGAATGAAAAGCGCAAAGGTAAATATCCAAGAGCATTTTATATTTTTAATTATAAAAGGCAAAAGGCGTCATATTATGGCGCCTTTGTATCAGTAATATATTAAAAATTATGGCTGTTTAAGCTGAATATTTTCCATTGAGGCTCTGCCCTCAACGCCAAGAAGGGTTTCTGCACTTTCTCCGGCATTTACTATGGCGTTTTCCATGGCGTTAACCGCCATTACTCCAAGCAGATTCATGTTTACAGATTCCATATCCCAGGTTGTGTCGCTTGTAACGACATCGCCAAGAGCTATTGTGAATATTGTGTCTCCGTCAGAGGCTGTGTGAACGGGATGTATGGCCCTTGCAAAACCGTCGTGAGCCATTTCGGCAAGCTTTTTAGCCTCGGCCTTGGTAAGTTTTGCGTTTGTTACAATACAGCCTATGGTTGTGTTTTCAACAGAGCTTGGAGCCTTATACATATCAGTCATTGTATAAGCCTCAAGGTCTATAAATGTTCCGTCCTTTGTGTGGGCGCCAGCTATTATGTCTCCGTTTTCCGGGTTAACTATGTTTCCTGCCGCGTTAACGGCAACTATGGCTCCCACGTAAAGGTCGCCGTATTTATAGGCGAAAGAGCCAAGGCCGCCTTTCATAGGCAGAATATCCGAGTTTGATGCTGATTTACCAACAGTGGCGCCTGTTCCGGCTCCGGTGTTGCCGTCTGACCAAGGAACTTTTTTAAAGGCGTTATCCGCTGCTTGATAACCCATTTCTTTATCTGGACGGATTTTATGGTTGCCAAATGTAAGGTCAAAAAGTATGGCTGATGGAACTATGGGCACAACCGTTGGGCCAACGTTAACGCCCATGCCTTTTTCTTCTAAATACTGCATAACGCCGTCGGCGGCCTCTAAGCCAAAGGCGCTTCCGCCGGCGAGACATACGGCATTTATTGTTTGAGCTGTTTTAGTCGGGTCTAAAAGGTCAGTTTCTCTTGTTCCAGGAGAGCCTCCGCGAACGTCTACAGAAGCAGTGGCGCCGTTAGGGTCCTCAACAACTATAACTGTACAGCCGGTACCGTTTTCGGTATCTGAAACATTTCCTACAAGAATGCCGGGTATGCTTGAAAAAGGAACTTCAACGGCAGTTTGGTCTGCATATACCGCAGACGATGATGAAACTGCCATTGCTCCCGCGGCCAAAAGCGAAACAATTTTTTTGTTTTTCATAAAATCCCTCACTTTTAATATATAAAGTAAATAAAAATTAAAATATGTTTATTAAATAAAATATACCATAAAATAAATGCCTGTTTCAACACCGAAACAGATACAAAATTTTGTTTTACGGCGGCGAAACATAAAAAATTTTGCCATGGGAACATATTTATGTTTAAATACGTATATTAAGGCAAATAGCGCGCGTGGTGTTTTTTATTTTTTATTGGAGGAGAAAAATGGACAGTACTGTTTCAAAATTGGTTAAAAGGGCCAAGCGTGGGGACCCCGAGGCTTTTGGCGCTCTTATTGAAAAATATGAGCGGTTTGTTTTTAACATTGTTTATAGAATGACTGGAAATGCCGAAGATGCCAGAGATGTGGCGCAGGAGGCTTTTATAAAAGCATTTAAAAAATTTTCGTACTATGATGAAAGCTGGGCTTTCTCAACTTGGATTTATAGAATAGCTATTAACGCAAGTATAGATTACATGAGAAAACGTGGAAAAGAAAACAGCGTAAGCCTTGATATATTTTCTGAAAACGGAATGGACGCTGTCGATGCCAAAAATATTGAGGAAAGCGTTTTGCAAAAGGAAAAATCTAAGGAGATTATAGAGGCGGTTAACGCATTAGAGGAGGAATTTAGGACTGTAATAGTACTTCACGATATGGAAGGCATGGAGTATAAAGAGATAAGTGATATTTTGGGATGTCCAATGGGAACGGTTAAGTCGAGGCTTTCTCGGGCAAGGGGAAAACTTAGGCGCTTAATAGAACAGAGGAAAGGAGGGGCTTTATGAACTGTGAGGAAGCTTTAAACATAATAGATTTTTGCCTTGACGGCGAAGATGAGCTCTATAACAAGGATGAGTTTTTTAAACATTTGGAAAGTTGCGAAAAATGCAAAAGAGCCTATGAAAGCGCCCTTGAGATAAAAATGGCTCTTGAAAACGTTGAATATGAGCCCCTTCCTGAAGGCTTTCATGATGAGCTTATAACTAAGCTTGCCGACAGCGCCAGCAAACGGGCTAAAACAGTATATGCTAAATATGCGGCATTCGCGGCCTGTGCAGTTATTGTTTTCGCTGGAAGTACGTTTTTGACGGGAAGCATAATTCCTGACATGAATTTTATGTATAAAAATAATTATAGCAATCAGACAGCGTCGGAAGCGGCCGTTGGAATTGACACGGCATCTATGGATACGCAAGCTGAGAGCGCCGAGGTTGGAATTAATTTAGCCTCCGGCAGTTCTCAGGCCGACAGCGCAGCTTCCGTAGAAAGTGTAGCGCCAACGCTTGAAGGTGCTGCTGTTTCAGAAAGTGTTAAAGATGACAGTGGAGTTCAGGAATATAGCATGAAGTCGGCAACTCCAGAAAATGAGCTTTATTCAGGAAACAGCGCCGGATATGCTTATGAAAACACAGAAAAGCTTATTAAAACAGGGTACATGAGTATTTATGTAAGCGGCTATGATGAGGCTTTAAATTCCATTGAGGATTACGTTCAGAAGAACGAAGGGTATATTGAAAACGGATATTCAGATGTGTATTATGATGATGACAGCGGAAGAAAAATTAAAAGTGGAAGTGTTACTGTTAGAATAGAAAGCGTAAAATATGACGGACTTAGGGAGTTTG
>CAJFUS010000177.1 GCA_904420235.1 Candidatus Neoanaerotignum tabaqchaliae | reverse complement strand
CGCATTAGGCTTTTAAAAGACTTTTTAAATTTGGCTGACAACTGGGCTGTTTGCGACGTTGTAAGCTGCGCATTTAAATTTAAAAAGAAAGACAGCGGGATTGTTTTTGATTTTGTTAAGAAGTACATATCAAATGAAGCGGAGTTTAAAAAAAGATTTGCCGTTGTTATGATTCTTGCTCATTTTGTTGATGAAAACCATATTGACGAAATACTTAAAATGTTGAACAATATAGATGACGAGAGATTTTATGTAAGCATGGCAAGGGCTTGGGCCTTAAGCGTGTGCTTTGTTAAGTTTGAGGAAAAAACTTACGATATTTTGAAAAACGGAGATATTGACAAGGCTACATTAAACCGTGCAATATCAAAAATAAACCAGTCTAAAAGAGTAAGTGTAAGCGCTAAAGAACGTGTTAAAAAACTTAGGGCATAATTTAACGGAGGTATGAAATGGACTTTTTAGAGGCGTTTGTAGAAACAAGCGAAATAGGTATTGAAATGGCCAGCGGAGTTGTTTATGCCAACGGCGTTACGGGAATTATGGTTGAGGACCAGAGGGATTTTTCGGAATTTATGAAGGACCCAAACAGGCAGTGGGACTATATTGACGATGAGCTTATGAAGCAGAAGCTTACCCAAAAAAACGGAATTACGTTTTTTGTTACGGACAATGCCTCGGGCATAGAAACCCTTAACGCCATTAAGGCGGATTTAAAAAGGGTTAAGGACGAGGAAAAGATTTTTGATGTGGGAAGTTTTAACCTTACAGTTAAAAACGTTAAGGAAGAGGATTGGGCCAATAACTGGAAAAAGTATTTTAAGCCTTTTCCCGTTGGCGACAAAGTTGTTATAAAGCCTTCTTGGGAGGAATATGAGGAAAAGGAAGGCCGTGTTGTGCTTAACATAGACCCCGGTCATATTTTTGGTACAGGCTCCCACGAAACAACAAAGGGCTGTATTGAGTTTATAGAGAAATTTGTTAGCGGCGGGGAAAGAGTTGCCGACATAGGCTGCGGCAGCGGAATACTGGCCATAGCCGCCCTTCTTTTGGGCGCGGATTTCGCCTCAGCAGTTGACATAGACCCAAACGCCGTTGAAATAGTTAGGCAAAACGCCGAGCTTAACTGCATTAAGCCTGAAAAATATGAGGTTTTCGCGGGGGATATTTTAAATGACGGTGATATACAGGAAAAATTCAATGGCAAAAAATATGACATGGCTTTTGCTAACATTGTGGCCGACATTGTGATACCGCTTTCGGCAATGGTTCCGGATTTTATTAGGGACAAGGGAATTTTTATATGTTCAGGCATAATAAGCGAAAGGCTTAACGACGTTATGGAGGCCCTTAATAAAAACGGTTTTGAGATTTTGGAAATTACAAGAAAAAAAGACTGGTGCGCCATAGCCAGCCGTCTTAAATAAGGCGGTGATGCGATGCCTAAGTATTTTGTTGACTCAGAAAATATAAAAGGAAACGTAGTATCCATAGCCGGAGAGGAAGCCAAGCATATATTGAGTGTTATGCGAATGTCAACAGGCGACAAGATTGTTGTTTGCGACGGTAAAAACCATGATTTTTTGTGCCGCATAGCCGAAACGGGAAAGGGATTTTTAGAAGCTGAGATTGTTGAAAGGTACCTTTGTGAAACAGAGGCGGAAACTGAAATAACGCTTTTTCAGGGGCTTCCCAAAAGCGACAAAATGGAGTTTATAATACAAAAATGTGTTGAGATTGGCGTTAAGCGGATTGTTCCGGTTTCTACCGAGAGGGCCGTTGTTAAAATAGAAAAAGGCGGCAAAGAGGAAAAAAAGCTGGAGCGCTGGCGAAAAATAGCCGAGGCGGCGGCTAAGCAAAGCGGAAGAGGAATAATTCCGGACATAAGCGGTGTGATAAGTTTTTCCGAGGCTGTTAAAGAAGCTTCATTCCTTGAAAACGCCATAATACCCTATGAAAATGAAAAAGAAACCGGCATAAAGGATTTTATTAAAAAGGCCAAAAAAGGTTCTGTTGGAATTTTTATAGGCCCCGAGGGCGGCCTTTCAGAAAACGAGATTAAAACGGCTGTTGAAAATGGCATAGTACCGGTTACGTTGGGAAAAAGGATACTTAGAACGGAAACGGCGGGAATGGTGGCCTGCGCCATAATTTTATATGAGCTTGGATAAGGAATGATTTTGATATGAAAGTTTATTTTGACAACGCGGCTACAACAAAAATTCTTCCGGAAGCGGCGGAGTTTATGGTTAATGTTATGCTTGAGAAATACGGAAATCCCAGTTCGGCCAGCGTTATGGGAATTGAGGCCGAGGAAGTGCTTAAGGACTCGGCAAAAAAAATAGCCTCCCTTATAAACGCCAGTGAGGAGGAAATTTATTTTACGTCCGGAGGCACTGAAAGCGACAACTGGGCGGTTTTCGGAACGGCGGAAGGATATGTAAGAAGCGGAAAACACATGCTTTACACATCTGTGGAGCACCCGGCCATTAACGCGCCCTTTGAGGTTATAAAAGAAAAGGGCTTTGAAACGGAAAAAATACCCGTTGACAGCAAGGGATATATAGATATTGACAGTCTTAAAAGGCTTATAAGAAAAGATACCATATTTGTTGGTGTTATACTTGTTAACAACGAAACCGGCACTATACAGGACATAGAGGCCATAGGAAGAGCTATTAAAGAAGTTAATCCAAATGCTGTTTTTCATGTTGACGCCGTTCAGGCCTTTGGAAAGTATAAAATTGACGTTAATAAATGCCATATAGACACTATGGCCGCCAGCGCCCATAAGTTTAACGGGCCAAGGGGCTGCGGAATATTTTATATGAGAAAAGGGCTTAAGGTTAAGCCAATTATTTACGGCGGAGGACAGCAGAAGAATCAAAGGCCGGGAACAGAAAATGTGCCGGGAGCCGCGGCTACAGCGTTGGCTGCCTGCGAAAGTTACAGGAATATTGAATCCGACAGTGAAAAAGTTAGGGAAATAAAAAGGCTTTTGTGCGAAAGGATTTTAAATGAAATTCCAGACACATTTATAAACGGCGACAGTGTTGAAAAGGCCAGTCCTTATGTGCTTAATGTGGGATTTATGGGCCTTAGAAGCGAGGTGCTCCTTCACGCTCTTGAGGCCGATGGAATTTTTGTGTCGGCTGGTTCGGCATGCAACAGCAAAAAAAATGTTCAAAGCGCTGTTCTTTCGGCCATGGGAAAAACGGCCGACGAAATAGAAGGTTCCATACGGTTCAGCTTTTCAAGATTTAATACCATTGAGGAGGCGGAGTATTGCTTTGAGAAGCTTAAAAGCGCCGTTTCGGTTTTAAGAAGGTTCAACAGAAAGAGG
>CAJFUS010000176.1 GCA_904420235.1 Candidatus Neoanaerotignum tabaqchaliae | reverse complement strand
TTAGTGGTGATTCAAATATAACACAAAGTGAGTCGTCCTCGCTTTTTAATTATTCAGTTGTAACACATGTATTGTAATCCTACAAATCTATCGATTCAACATGACAATTATGTATTGACAAGTTAATATTGGGTATGCTAAAATTAACAACGATAGACGTAAGTCTTTTTTTTATGCGTAATTTTGTTTTATGAGAGACGGAGGTGCAACAATGAGAACCAGAATTACTTTAGCATGCACAGAGTGCAAGCAAAGAAATTATGAAACTACAAAGGACAAAAAAACTCAGCCAGACAGAATGGAAATTAAAAAATACTGCAAGTTCTGCAAAACACATACTTTGCACAAAGAAACAAAATAAGTTCCTTAAAAGGATGTGAAGTAAGCATGGAACAGAATGAACAGAACAACAATAACAACCCAAACGAGACAAAAGAACCAAAAAAGAAAAAAGAAAAAACTGATTCCAAGTCTAAGAAACCGGGCTTGTCGGAATTTATAGCCGACCACAAAAGTGAGTTTAAAAAAATTGTTTGGCCTAAGAAAATTGAGGTAGTTAAAAAAACAGGTACGGTAATAGTTACATCCGTATTTGTAGGCGCCGTTATTTTCTGTATGGACACTGTTTTCACAGAATTACAGGCCTTGATTATAAACGTTCTTAACTAAGCAGGGTCAATTAAAAAGGATGATACTATGTCTGAAGAAAATATAAAAGCTGAAGAGCTGGAGGAAAACAGCGCTCTTCCCGATGACGCGGGGCAAACCGCAAGGTGGTATGTAGTTCATACCTATTCGGGTTATGAGAACAAAGTTAAGGCCAATATTGAAAAAATAGTTGAAAACCGCGGAATGCAGGACCTTATTCTTGAGGTAAGCGTTCCCCTTAAGGACGAGATTGAGGAAAAAAACGGCCAAAGAAAAACCGTTCAAAGAAAGACATATCCTGGATATGTTCTTTTAAAAATGGTTATGAATGACGATACATGGTATGTTGTAAGAAATACCAGAGGCGTTACAAGTTTTGTTGGCCCGGGAAGCAAGCCTGTTCCTCTTTCGGACGATGAAGTTAGAGCTATGGGAATAGATACGGTTTCATTCAACTTTGATTTTGAGATTGGCGATGGCGTAAGGGTTGCAAGCGGACCTTTTGCCGACTCAACAGGTATCATAAAAGAAATAAACGAAGCGAAAAGAACGGTTGTTGTTAACCTTTCAATTTTTGGAAGGGAAACCCCTGTTGAGCTTGACTATACACAGCTTGAGAAAATTATTTAATTTGTGTTTGATGCGTGGGCTTTCCCGCGCGTGGGAGGGAGATAAATCCCCGTTATTTACCACATTATAGGAGGTGCCGAGATGGCAAAGAAAGTAACAGGTTATATTAAATTACAGATTGCGGCTGGCAAAGCTACCCCAGCTCCCCCAGTTGGACCGGCTCTTGGTCAGCATGGTCTTAACATCATGGGATTTTGCAAAGAGTTTAACGAGAAAACAGCTCAGCAGGCTGGACTTATTATCCCAGTAGTAATTACGGTTTACGCAGACAGAAGCTTTACTTTTGTAACAAAAACACCGCCGGCAGCGGTTCTTCTTAAAAAGGCTTGCAAAATTGAATCCGGCTCAGGAGTGCCTAACAAAACAAAGGTTGCTAAAATAGCTAAAGACGAGGTAATGAAAATTGCCGAGCTTAAAATGCCGGACCTTAACGCCGCTTCTGTTGAGGCTGCATACAGCATGATTTGCGGTACAGCCAGAAGCATGGGTATTGTTGTTGAGGAATAATTGATAGGCCCATAGGCCTATCCACAGGTGGGAGGGACTTTTCTCCCGATATTACCACATAAGGAGGACACGAAAGTGAAAAGAGGAAAGAAATATTTAGAAAAAGCTAAACTTGTAAGCAAGGCGACTCTTTATGATGCCGCTGACGCTATTAATCTTATTGAGCAAACAGCTTCGGCTAAATTTGATGAAACTGTTGAGGCTCATATTCGTTTGGGTGTTGACAGCAGACATGCTGACCAGCAGGTTCGTGGAGCCGTTGTTCTTCCACACGGTACAGGCAAAAAGGTTCGCGTTTTAGTATTCGCTAAAGGCCCTAAGGCTGACGAGGCCCTTGCCGCTGGCGCTGATTTTGTTGGCGGACAGGAACTTGTTCCTAAGATTCAAAATGAGAACTGGTTTGAGTATGACGTTGTAGTTGCTACTCCTGACATGATGGGTGTTGTAGGACGTCTTGGACGTGTTCTTGGACCTAAAGGCTTAATGCCTAACCCTAAGGCCGGAACTGTTACAATGGACGTTGCAAAGGCCGTTAATGATATTAAGGCCGGTAAAATCGAGTACCGTCTTGACAAAACTAATATTATCCATGTTCCAATTGGAAAGGTTTCATTTGGTCCTGAAAAGTTATCAGATAACTTCAAAACTCTCATAAGCGCTATTATAAAAGCAAAACCACAGGCTGCCAAGGGACAGTACCTTAAGAGCGTTGTTATAGCAACAACAATGGGTCCTGGAATAAAGCTTAACACAGCTAAGCTTGGCGAGTAATAAAAGGCGGTTTTAATTAAAAAAATGTTGACACATGTTCAGATGTGTGGTAACATCATATGGTAAATTGATACTGCCGTAGACAGCAGGCGCTTAAGCGTAAAGAACAATGTTCTGCCTGCCGAGGAAATGTGATTTTGTTAATCTGCTTCTCTGTCTGCGACAGAGAAGCTTTTTTATTGTAAAGCATATAATTCGCTGAATGCGTTTATATTATTACTTAATTATGGGGAGGTGTAACAATGGCAAAAATAGAAGCTAAGCAGGTTGTAGTTAACGAGATTAAAGAAAAGCTTTCAAAAGCCGCTTCTGTTGTAGTTGTAAACTCAAGAGGTCTTACAGTAGAGCAGGATACGCAGCTTAGAAAAACTTTAAGGGAAGCTGGCGTTGATTATAAAGTATACAAAAACACAATGTTTACTTTAGCTATAAAAGATACTCCTTTTGAGGGTCTTACACAATACCTTGAGGGACCAAGCGCTTTTGCCTTCAGCTATGGCGAAGCAACAACAGCCCCAGCTATACTTAACAAGGCCGTTAAAGACCTTGAGAAGCTTGAGTTTAAAGCAAGTGTTATTGAAAATACAGTTTACGATGCTGAGGGAACAAAGGCTATCGCCGGTATTCCTTCAAGAGAGGTTCTTCTTTCAAGACTTCTTGGAAGCTTCAAGAGCCCTATGTCATCATTTGCTCGTGTTATTAAACAGGTTGCCGAAAAAGATACAGCGGCAGCAGAATAATTTTTGTTACTTTTAGTTTATTGTTTTTCGGAGGTGCTAATAATGGCAAAGTTATCAATAGAAGAAATTATCGCAGCTGTTAAAGAGCTTACAGTTGTTGAACTTAATGATTTAGTAAAAGCATGTGAGGAAGAATTCGGCGTATCAGCTGCTGCTGGTGTTGCAGTAGTAGCTGCTGGCGGAGACGCTCCTGCTGCTGAGGAGAAAACAGAGTTTGATGTAGAGTTAACAGAGGTTGGCTCAGAGAAGATTAAAGTAATTAAGGCTGTTAGAGAGATTACAGGTCTTGGTCTTAAAGAGGCTAAGGAAGCTGTAGACGGCGCTCCTAAGGTTCTTAAAGAAGCTGTAGCTAAAGAAGAGGCTGAAGCTATGAAAGCTAAACTTGAGGAAGTTGGAGCTAAAGTTACACTTAAGTAATTTAACAGCAGTTTATAAAAAACCTTCCCTTAGGGGCGGTGACGTAAGAAAACATTTATGTGAGAGAATCGGCGTAGTTTAGGCTACGCCGGTTTTCTTTTCTTTTAGGGCTGCT
>CAJFUS010000175.1 GCA_904420235.1 Candidatus Neoanaerotignum tabaqchaliae | reverse complement strand
ATTTATAATTTAATGAATAACACTTATCATTTAAAAACGAACCTAAAAGTTGAAATAACACACATTAAAGGCAATTAGCAATTATATTTGTTTAACGAACGCGATTTTTATGTAGCAGATAGAGTTTGAATTATCTACTATGCTTTGGTAATTTTTGAAAATATTGTGACCGTATATCGTTTTCAGTATTTTACTAAATGTTTAGTTTTTTCTGCTGTCTAAAACTCCGGATAGGCTTTTGGTTTTAATAGGTTATATATACCATATGTGTAAATACCTTCAATACTTTTATTTATATCATAGTAAAACAATCATAATAAGATATTTACATAAAGTCTAATTCTATTGGTTGAAAACTTTTATAACTGTCTTAGTTTATATTTAAGTCTAAGATGGTTAAAGACATTTTAATTATACGCATAATTAATTACAGCGTGCCGAGAAAGGCGGCACGCTGTGTATGGTTTTAAAAACCACGCCATAAATTTTTTATTAATATTGCGAAATCAAAAATCAGCTGTGCACTATTCTTGCCTTAACAACGCCTTTTAGTGCATTTATTTCTTTAAGAAGGCTGTCGTGCTTATCTCCAAGGGAGTCAAAATCTATTATAGTATATGCCCAATTGCCCTTGCTTTTGTTAATCATGTTGTCGATGTTAAGATTTTCTTTTGCGAATATAGCCGTTATTGAGCCAACCATATTTGGTATATTCTGGTGGGCTATTGTAACTCTTGCTTTGCCCGTGAAAGGAGCCTCGCAGTTAGGGAAATTAACAGAATTTTTAATGTTGCCGTATTTTATGTATTCTTTAAGCTCAAGAGCAGCCATAACAGCGCAGTTTTCCTCAGATTCCGGCGTTGAAGCGCCAAGGTGAGGAAATGTTATTACATTTTCTTTGTCCAAAAGCTCATCAGCGGCAAAGTCGGTTACATATTTTGACAATGTTCCGTTGTCAAGGGCCTCGGCAACCGCGGCAGGGTCAACAAGGCCACCTCTTGCAAGATTTATAAGCCTTGAACCTTTTTTAAATACGTTAAGCAACTCCTTGTTTACCATATTTTTTGTTTTATCATTTTGAGGCACATGAATTGTTACATAATCGCTTTGAGCAACTACTTCCTCAATGCTTCCGGCAAGTTTTACCTGTCCGGAGATATGCCATGCCGATTTTACTGAAAGAAATGGGTCGTAACCAACAACTTCCATTCCAAGTGAAAGGGCCGAATTAGCCACAAGAACGCCTATAGCACCAAGTCCTATAACGCCAAGAGTTTTGCCTGTTATTTCTGGGCCGGCAAATTTCTTTTTTCCGCCCTCAACAAGCTTATCCATATCCGGCTGTCCCTTGAGGGTTTTTGTCCATTGGGCAGCCTCAGTTAATTTCCTTGATGAAACAAGAAGGGCAGCTATAACAAGCTCTTTAACGGCGTTTGCGTTGGCACCGGGAGTGTTGAAAACGACTACGCCTTTTTCAGCGCATTTGTCTGTTGGTATGTTGTTTGTTCCCGCACCGGCTCTTGCTATACAAAGCAGGCTGTCGGGAATTACATAATCGTGCATGTCGGCGCTTCTGACTATAATTCCGTCCGGGTTTTCTATATCCGATGAAACGTTGAACTCGTCTTTTGGAAGATTTGCCAATCCCTTTGGAGAAATAGCATTAAGGGTTAATATATCATACATTTTAATTACGCTCCTTCATTTTTTGTTTTCTGTGTTCATTGAAAATATTTCAAAAAGCCCTTTAAAAAAGAATACTGTCGAGATTAAAAAACCTATCCCGCAAAATCCTAAACTTGCCGAGCCTAAAACAGAATCGTTGGAGTCAATTCCCATTATATAAGGGAACAGGCAACGGCACAAAAAGAAAAATGAAACGGCCAAAGCCAAGAACTGATATATGAAGTATTTATAACAGCGGTTTTTTGTTTTTATGTATAGTGCCAAAAGTATCGCACATGACAGAATAATAACTGAAGGCATACACAAAACAAATAATAAAACAGCCTCTCTTTCAAAAGTCATAATATCAGCTCCTTTTTATAGGGCTTATTTGTTATCAAGCTCAAATTTACCCATGAACTCAACAAGTTTTTTAACTCCATCAATAGGCATTGCGTTATATATAGATGCCCTCATGCCGCCTACGGTTCTGTGGCCTTTAAGGTTAACAAAGCCCTTTGATTTAGCCTCGGCTATGAATTTAGCATTAAGCTCTTCAGTTGGAAGCACAAAAGGCACGTTCATAAGAGAGCGGCTATTTGGTTCAACTGTTCCTTTAAAGAGTTTTGAGTTATCAAGGAAATCATAAAGTATGGCGGCCTTTTCTTCGTTAATTTTCTGCATAGCGTCAACACCGCCCATTTTTTTAACCCACTTGAACACAAGGCCGGCAAAATATATTGAGTATGTAGGCGGGGTGTTATAAAGAGATTTTTCTTTTGCGTGGGTTTCGTATTTAAGCATTGTTGGTGTAAAGTCCATAGCGTTTCCTATAAGGTCGTTTCTAATTATTACAACCGTAACACCAGCTGGACCGAGATTCTTTTGAGCTCCGGCGAATATAAGGCCAAATTTTGATATGTCATATCTTTCGGCAAGTATATTGGAGCTCATATCGCCTACTTTAGGAACGTTTCCGGTGTCAGGAAGCATACTGTCCGGTATATGTGTTCCATAAATTGTGTTATTAAGTGTCATATAAAAATAATCAGCATCTTTGTCAAATTTGGCTGGGTCGAGTTTTGGTATATAAGAGAATGTCTTATCCTCAGATGAAGCCACTACATTAACTTTTCCGTATCTTTGAGCTTCAGCTATGGCCTTTTTGGCCCACTGACCAGTTTTTACATAATCGGCCTTGTTGTTTTTATTCATAAGATTAAGTGGAATCATAGCAAACTGTGTTGAACCGCCGCCCTGAAGAAAAAGAATTGTGTAATTTTCGGGAACATTCATAAGCTCTCTTAAATCAGCCTCTGCTCCGAAAATAATATCCTCAAAATCTTTAGACCTGTGGCTCATTTCCATAACGGACATTCCGGCGTTGCCGTAGCATACAAATTCTTTTTGCGCCTGTTCAAGAACTTCCAAAGGAAGCATGGACGGACCAGCTGAAAAATTATAGACTCTTTCCATTGTAAAATCCTCCTCAAGTAATAGGTTTTATTTTAATTTTATTATTTACATTAATAAAAAATCCCGTCCCAGACAATAAATTCTGGGACGGGAATAACCCGCGTTGCCACCCGCATTGCCGCAAAAAAATGCGACCGCTCTAAAAAGCTGTAAAGGGCTTCTCCCTTTTGGCTCATCGCCAAAGACTACGAAAGTGGAACACCTTTTTTGCTGAACGGCTTGCACCATACGCCGTTTCTCTGAACAGTTACGAAGGTTTAGTTTTCATCAACGTCATTTTTACATATTATAATTGTTAAAATATTAGTTAAGATTATAACACACAAATAAAATAATGCAATAGGATTTTATAAAAAAGTACTTGTAAATATTTTTGCGTAAGATTTTAAAGAATTTATCTTGATTATTGAATTTTTTGATGGTATAATACTCCTGTTGTATTAGTTTGATACTTTAGATGCCGGAATAACTCAGTTGGTAGAGCAGCTGATTCGTAATCAGCAGGTCGGTGATTGTAGTTAAGGATGTAAATAAAATAGCATAGGAAAAATTTTTATACGCCGAAATAGCTCAGTTGGTAGAGCAGCTGATTCGTAATCAGCAGGTCGCGTGTTCGAGTCACGTTTTCGGCTCTTGTAAAAAACGGTTAAAACATTAGAGTTTTAGCCGTTTTT
>CAJFUS010000174.1 GCA_904420235.1 Candidatus Neoanaerotignum tabaqchaliae | reverse complement strand
GTCGGCAATCATAATCATGTTAAAATATCCCTTAACTATTGTTTGGGATATATCAAGAATGTTCACACCGTTTTCTGAAAGATATATGCAAACCTTGGCTATAATGCCAACTTGGTCTTTTCCCAAAACAGTTATAATACAGTTCATATTAAGCTCCTCCTGTAAAAACTCCATAAAAAATTTTAATCTCACAAATACGACCATTTAATAATAAATCAAAAATGTCCATTACGTCAATATTTTAGGCTTAATTGCATTTTTTTCTGAAAATTACGGACAATGCAGGATATTTGCTCAATTTTTATAACATTCATTATACACATCAACAAATTTATTTTCAAAAGTGTCATTGTTCAGCCGTATAAACCTATTTTTAAAATTAGCAAATTCCTTATTTGTTTAATAATCAATACATTTGTTCAAAGCCTTTTGTAAAAATAACTTTTTACTTTTTGTTCCGCTGATATTTTGATACTTCACACACAACAACTATTAAAACAGCAGGCTCAATTTTTCAGAGTAAACAAAAAAGGCGTGAACACGCATATTGTGAACACGCCAGTAAAACCATAATTATTACATAGCCTTAACTCTTTCAAGAATTCCGCTTGTTCTTAAAGCTGTAACAAAAACAACTGTTATTACAATTCCCGCTATTGTTTGTATTATAAGAGTAGGTGTCATAACCATAGCTTGAGCAAAACCATAGAAACCTATTTTGCACGCTGTATAGCCTATAATCTGTAAAATACCGCCAACAACGGCTCCAACAGCAAAATTGAACTTGGCCTTTGGCATATATTTTTCAACAACAAGACCCATTGCAGCGGCCATTAAAAACTTTATAATAAACGTTGGTATTATCCAATGGGGATACCCGCTTATTAAATCCGACAGAGCCGCTCCAACAGCTCCTGAAAGAGCGCCCTTTTGTCTTCCAAGCACCATAACGCCTATAAGAACGGCGCAGTCGCCAAGGTGAGTATATCCGTCGGCAAAAGGTATTTTAAATGTGTAAGTAAGAATAAATACTATTGCCGCCATAACAGCCATTTTTGTCATGTCCTTTATTGTATATTTTTCCATAACTTTCACTTCCATTCATAAACTTATATAAAAAACCTCACATCTACATAATATCACTTTTTATATTTGCCGCTGTAAATTCAAAACAATAAAATATAATTGTATGGGTTTAATTTTATAGCCTTAAAAACTTTTTAGCATTATTATAAAACACGTCTTCAATGCCTTTTTCATCAAGACCGCTTGTTATAACCTTCTGCATCTCAACTGTTGGGTGGTGAAAAGGTGTGTCAATTCCAAACATTATTCTGTCTTTTCCAACAGTGTCATAGGCCTCTTTAATTTTACAGCCCATAGGCATTCCGCTCATTTCAAGATAAAGGTTGCTGTATCTTCTTGCCATTTTAAGGGCCGCATCAATATAAACTCCATGGCCATGGCCCATGTGTATCATAACCGTTCTTACATTAGGGTGTCTTTCGGCAAGAAGGGCAATACTCCAAGGCAAAGAATAGGGCGGGTGGCCGCTGTGCATAAACACAGGTATGTCATATACCTCGGCCAGTTTCATAACAGGGTCAACAACAACATCGTCAGCCACAAAAGCGCTTTTAAGAGGGTTCATTTTTATTCCCATAAATCCCTCATCCTCAACATAGTGCCTAAGCATGTTGATGCATTTTTCTCCGTCAAGAGGGTTTACATAAACAGTTGGAAATATTTTGTCAGGATATTTTTTAAAGGCGTCGTTGGTGTCCTCGTTAAAATTGGGTCCGGAACTGCAAAGTACTGTCTTTTCAATGTCGTATGTTTCCATATTTTTTATAATGCTCTCAATATCGGAAGCCACCGAGGCCCAGCCGCCGAAATTTCCAACATGAGTATGCAAGTCTATTTTTTTCATTAATATTCCCCCTTATCTTATGTCCTAAATTATTTGTTGAAAAAAATACTACCACAGGCTTAAATAAAAATCCATAATGTTCAATAAAAACTATATATTTGTACCCATACAATAGCTCAATATTATAATCTTATAATATTGCTCATAAAAAATTAGTGATATATAATAAAATCAACAAATTTGAAACGAGGGGATAAAAATGATAAAAAAAGTGTGGGCAATGTATTTCAGCGGCACGGGAACAACAGAAAAAGTTGTTAAAACCCTTGCCGACAGCATATCAAAGGAATTGGGCTGTGAAAGTGATATATTTAATTTTACTTTTCCTAAAAACAGAACAGATATAAAAGAATTCAGCCAAACAGATTTGGTTGTTTTCGGCACTCCCACATATGCTGGAAGGGTTCCTAACCTGCTTATAAAATACATAGCTTCCGTTGTTGGAAACGGAGCTCTTGCAGTTCCAATAGTTCTTTACGGCAACCGAAATTATGACGACTCCCTTATGGAGCTTACAAAAACCCTTGAAAGCGGCGGTTTTAAAATAGTGTCAGCTGGAGCATTTATCGGTCAGCATGCTTTTTCAGACACATTGGCTAAAGGAAGGCCCGACGAAATGGATATTAAAACAATTCATGAGCTTGCACAAAAAACAGTTGAGAAAATAAAATCAAACAGATTTACACCTGTGAATGTAAATGGCTGTTTCCCATTAAG
>CAJFUS010000173.1 GCA_904420235.1 Candidatus Neoanaerotignum tabaqchaliae | reverse complement strand
TATAAATCGGCTAAAGCTGCGGATTTATTTTTAGTGTGATTTTAAAGGTTCTGTTTTGTTTGACAGAAGAAATTTTTGAGTTTGAAAATTTTACCACAGTATAAATTTTTTCTTATTCATTTAAACAGAATTGGTATCTTTACAATTTGATTTTTCCTTTTTATTAATTTTGTTCATTTTTGGAGGAGTGAAAATGCCGTCAGGAGTTATTATAGATTGTTTATCAGTGTTTTTAGGAGGTATTTTTGGGGCGCTTGCTGGAAATTTCATAAGCGAGGACTTTAAAAAAGTTATGAACTAGGTTTTCGGACTGTGTTCAATGGGTATGGGTATAAGCAGCATTATGCTTATGGAAAATATGCCTGCCGTTATTTTATCGGTTGTTTTGGGAACAGCTTTGGGACTTTCAATAGGCCTTGGACGCCTTATTAACTCAGGAGGCATGAGTCTTGCCAGATTTGTTGGAAGGGTATTTAAAAATAATAATTCTGCCATAACAAAAGAAGAGTACATATTTACTCTTGTAACGGCAATGGTGCTGTTCTGCGCCAGCGGAACCGGAATATACGGCTGTCTTGATGCCGGAATGACAGGGGACAGTACGGTTCTAATATCAAAGGCTATTCTCGACTTTTTTACGGCGGCGATTTTTGCCTGCGGCCTTGGTTTTGTGGTGTCATCAATAGCCATACCGCAGTTTATAATATTTTCAATACTCATTTTATGCTCAAGGCTTGTTATGCCCTTTGTAACATCTGGAATGACCGCAGATTTTAAGGCCTGCGGCGGCTTTTTGATTATAGCCATAGGTTTTAGAATTCTTAGGCTTATAGACTTTCCAGTGGCGGACATGATTTTGGCAATGGTTATTGTTATGCCTCTGAGCTTTGTTTGGTCGGAATATATAACGACGGTTTTATAAATTATTTTATTAATACTGTTGAATTTTATAATTGCTTAAAGGAAAGTCTAAAAACAAAATCATCGGGCGGCCTATTAAATGCCGTCTTTTATTTTGCGTTTTTTGAATATAGAGGACATTATTAAGGAAGAATACTTAATAAAACGGGGTGTTGCCATGCTTTTCAATCTTGCGGCGTCTCCGGCGGTTATGCTTATTATTTTTGTTTTTATAAAAGACAAATATGAAAAGGAGCCCTATTTGATGATGGCTCCGGCCATATTGTTTGGGTTTTTAAGCTGCGGCGCTGTTATAGCGGAGGATATTGCCCTAAGGAGGATTTTGGGAAATGTGGATAATATTTTACTTTCTGCTTTTGTGCTATCTTCAGGAACCGAGGAAATAACAAAGCTGGCTGTGCTTTATTTTTTAATGCTTAAAAACCCTAACCTTAACGAGCCCTTTGACGCCGTTTTATATTCCGCTTATGTGTCTCTCGGTTTTGCTTGGGCCGAAAATATAATATATGTTTTTTCTCCGGAACTTGGAGGCGTGTCAACAGCCCTTATGCGGGCGGTGTTTTCTGTTCCGGGGCATTTTTTGTTTTCGGTTTTTATGGCCGGATTTTTTGCGGAGTATCATTATTTTAAAAAAGGAATAAAATATTTTGCCCTCTCTTTTATATGCCCTTGGGCTGTTCATGGATTATATAATATAATAATTATGTGGTTTGGAGATTTTTGGCTTTTTGTTTTTATACCCTATGTGGTTTTGCTTTGGATAATTTGTTTAAAAAAAATGCTGTTTTTAAGCAAAAAATCGCCATTTAAAAATTAACCACTCCTATTAAAAACATGGTTTATAACGGCCATGTGTTATGCTAAAGCCTTTTATGCACGCTTTAAACCTGTTAAATTTATCATTGATTTTATGCAGTTTTTTTAATATTTAAATTTTATATAGGCCAATTGAATAAAGATTAAGTAAGTTATTGAAAAAACTATATAAATATTATATACTAAAAAATAGTCGTAGTTGAATTTTTAACGGAGGTTTTTAATGTGACAGAAGTTGTCAGCTGCGGCGGCGTTGTTATATATAAATGGAAGGCGCTTCTTTTATATAAAAACCAAAACGGCAAGTATATGGGCTGGGTTCTTCCAAAAGGAACGGTGGAGGACGGAGAAATGCACTGTCAAACCGCTGTTAGAGAGGTGCGGGAAGAATCAGGAGCGTTGGCCAACATAATAAAATATGTTGGAAAAACGCAATATGCCTTTAATGGAAACAACGGCGCAGTGCGCAAAACCGTGCATTGGTATCTTATGGAGGCGAATTCATTTTACAGCAGGCCGCAGAGTGAGGAATTTTTTGCGGATTCCGGTTTTTACAAGTTTCACGAGGCCTATCATCTGCTTAAATTTAATGATGAACGGCAGATATTAAAAAGGGCCTACCAAATTTTTGCTGAAATTAATAAAAACAGTTTTTTTGAGAACAAAAATTTTCTTAAAAACTACTGTTAAATTTTAAAGGAGGTAAGATTATGAAAAATTTTAGTATTGAGGATTTAAAAACTTTATTAAAAGACGTTAAAAATTCAGAAGAAAAGAAAACTTTTTATATTCTTTTAGGAGTTTTTGTGGCTGTTTCGGCAATAGCCATAGGCGTTGCGGCCATACTTATTAAAAAACACTGTGATGAGTGCGGCTCCGACGACATATATGACGATTGGGACACAGAGGACGAGTGCGACGATGAGAACTGCGACTGCGGCAGCGACGAGGAATAATTAACATAAGTTTTATTAAGAAATCGGCGTATTTACCGCAACTAAAACAAACAAGAGTTGAATAAATGCTGAACAAAAACCGCCTTTTATGCAGTATATTGCTGTGCATAGGGCGGTTTTTGATTTTATGTGCTGGGAAAATAATTTTTAATAATTATTTGTTGAAGCGCGTAAGTTTTTGACAGGGTTTTAAGGCGGTTAAAACTATGCAAAAAATTTAAGT
>CAJFUS010000172.1 GCA_904420235.1 Candidatus Neoanaerotignum tabaqchaliae | reverse complement strand
AGTTTTGGGAGGATAAAATATGTTAACAAAAATCGCCGATAATTTATATAAAAAAGTAGTGCCATTGCCAAATAACCCCCTTAGAGAGATAAATGCGTACATTATAACGGGCGAGAGAAATCTTTTGATTGATACCGGCTTTAATAGGCCCGAGTGCGAAGAGGCTCTAAGGGACGCCTTTAGGGAGCTTGGCATAGACGGCGCCGACTTATTTATTACCCACCTTCATTCCGACCACTGCGGTCTTGCGGGGAAAATAGCCTCTGAAAACAGTATTATTTATTCTGGTGAAACGGACGGAGAGCTTATAAATTTTGAGGCCGGAAACCTTTATTGGAGAATGCTGGACGATTTGTTTATTAAATACGGCTTTCCAAAAGCAGATTTTGGAAGAAACACCGATATACACCCAGGCAGAAAATACTGCCACAAAGAGAGGTTTGATTTTACATATGTAGCGGAAGGCGACGTATTAAAATACGGCGGATATAACCTGAAACCTGTGCTTACGCCGGGACACACACCGGGACACATGTGCCTTTATGACGAGGGAAAGAAAATTCTGTTTTGCGGCGACCTTATACTTGGCACAATAACACCTAATATATGCATAGAGTTAAGCATGGAAAATCCGCTTAAAGAGTATCTTAACAGCCTTAAGAAAGTTGAGGAATTAGATGTTAAGCTGCTGCTTACGGCCCATGGAACTCCTGTTGAGAATATGTACTTAAGAATTAATGAGCTTTATAAACACCACAAGGACAGGCTGGCCGAGGTTAAAGGCATACTTGGAGACCAGTGGAAAACTGGATATACTGTTGCGGGGGACATGACATGGGAAATTGACTGCAAAAACTGGGATGATTTTCCGGCGCCTCAAAAATGGTTCGCCACAGGCGAGGCCATAGCCCATTTGCAGTATCTATATTTTGCCGGAGAAATTTTAAGAGAGGAAAAGGACGGAATATACTATTACAAGAACAGGTGAACAAATGACGGGACGTATTTTTATTACCGGAGACAAGCACGGCACTTTTATTCCGCTGTTTGGACTTGCTAAAAAAATAGAGCTTTTGGAAACGGATATTTTAATTATAGCCGGAGACGCTGGATATGTGTGGAACGAGGATTATGAATATCCGGTTAAAAGTCTTCAGCAGATTTTCCCAGGGACGGTAGCATTTATTGACGGAAACCACGAAAACCATGCACTGTTAAACGGCTTAGAGACGAAAACATGGAACGGCGGAAAAACTCATCAGATAGGTGAAAGGGTGTTCCACCTTATGCGGGGAGAAATTTACAATATTTATGGCAGCAGATTTTTTACATTCGGCGGCGCGCGCTCTGTTGATAAAGACAGGCGGGAAGAAGGCGTAAGCTGGTGGAAAGAGGAGGAGCCTACTGATGAGGAAATAGCGTATGGCCAAAAACAGCTTATGAGCAATATTAATGACATTGATTATATTATTACTCACGAAACGCCGCTGTTTGCCAGAGAACATATTTCAAGGCCAAAGCCAATAGACAATGATTATAACCTGCCGGCGGTTTTTGATGAGTGGTATAAGAAAGTGTCGATTTCTTCAAGGCTTAAAAAGTGGTATTTTGGACATATGCACGCCGATAAGATTATAGAGCCGAAGCTTAGAGGCGTGTATAACGATATTCTTCCATTGGGAGAGGAAAAGCCGATTATATGGCTGTAATATAAAAAGCAAAAATTTCAGGATATTAATAAAATTTAAAAGCGTCTTTAAAAGGTTAGTTAAATAATAATTCAGCGCTGTTTTTCGGTAATTTAAAAGCTGACGGCAGATGAATGTTTTTATTTTAACTGCGCCCTGTGTAAGACGCTTTTTAGTTTAACCAATATATCAATTCCTGCCATTTTATATGGCAGGAATTGATAAAAAATCAGCGGTTAAAGCTGATTTTAGGGCGTTGAAAAGTTCGCCTATTGCAGGCAAATTGGCAAAGCGGATTTTTATATAGTTTTTGGCGAAATATAAAAGGTCAAAGGCGTTTGTATATTGGCGGCAAATAATGTATAATTGTATTTAATAATTCTATTGAAAGCGGTGAGCGTTTTTGAGATATATAAATGAACTGCGCGAGGGAGAAACAGTTGTTGGGCATTATCTTTGCAAGTCTAAGCAGACCCTTAAATCAAGGGCCGGCAAAAGTTACTATTCCCTTAAACTTCAGGATAAAACAGGACTTCTTGACGGAAAGGTGTGGGACCTTAACAACGAGATAAAAAGCTTTGAGGAAAACGATTTTATTAAAATTGAGGGCACAGTGCTTATATATAACAACGAGCCCCAAATTAACATAAGACGCATAAGGAAAAGTCAAGAGGGCGAGTATAACCCAATGGACTATATACCAAGCACTGATAAAGACACGGAGGAAATGTATAAAAAGCTTATGGGCTATATATCGTCCGTTAATGACAAATATATAAAAGCCCTGCTTAACCAAATATTTATGAAAAACGATTTTGTGCTTCAAAACCTGAAAAAACACTCGGCCGCAAGAACACTTCATCACGGATACTTGGGAGGGCTTTTGGAACATACACTGTCGGTTACTGAAATATGCGATTTTATGAGCGGAAGGTATAAAAAAGTTAACAGGGATATACTTATATGTACGGCCATGCTTCACGATATAGGCAAAATTTATGAGTTGTCACAGTTCCCTGTAAACGAGTATACCGACGACGGTCAGCTTTTGGGGCATATTTTTATAGGCGCCGAAATGGTTCATGACGCGGCATCAAAAATAGAGGGATTCCCAAAAAATCTTGAAAGCCTTATAAAACACAGTATATTGGCTCATCACGGCGAGTATGAATACGGTTCGCCTGAGCTTCCTAAAACAATAGAGGCTTTTATACTTCACTGCGCCGACAACATGGACGCCAAGGTTAAGGCCTTTGAGGAGGCCGTTGAAAGCGGTTCTAATCAGGGCAACTGGATTGGATATAACAAGATGCTTCAAAGAAACATAAGAAAGACTGATTATTAATGGAGTTTTACAACGATAAAAAAACGGTTACGGCCAATGAGATTAATAAATTTTGCTACTGCCCATACCAGTGGTATTATGAAAGGCTTTACGGAACGAAGGAGCTTAGGCGGCTGGCCAATGAAAGGAACGAGGCTCTTGGACTTACGGACAGAACCCAGAGCAATTTTGAGCAGGGTCTTGAGTATCACAGCAGAGCTAAATTCAGAGGCGGAGCTGGCCGAATAATTATTGTTTTTTTGTTGATTTTGTTGGCTGTATTCTGTTTTTTAAAGGTGAGAGGTATTGTTTGACTTAGCGGTTTTAAAAATTATGTGCGTTTTGTCCGCTGTTTTGGCTGTTTTAATGGCACGCCGAATTTTAAAAAAAGACATAGTTAAAACAAAAACGTCTTTTAAAATGCCAGGACACAGCCTTATATATTCCGATGCAAGGCCAAAAAATAAAAAAGACAATGTAGAATATGGCACTTTGCTTAAATCGGAAAGCCTTGATATACAAGGAAAGCCGGACTTTATATTTGAAAGCCGGTTTATGAAAAGAATTGTTCCCGTCGAGATTAAAAGCGGCTCTATAAAAGACGAGGAGGAACCGCATTTTGGCGACCTTATGCAGTTGGCGGCTTATTTTGTCATAGTTGAGGAGGAATACGGCAAAAAGGCCAAATATGGAAAGCTTATATATAAGGATTATATGTTTAAAGTTTATAATACGGCCAAGCTGCGCAGAGAGCTGGCGGGAGTACTGAATGATATGCGCTCTATGCTTAACGGGAAAATGATTGAGGCGGAAGGAAGTTTTGTTAAGTGCAGGCATTGCGTGTGCAAAATGACTGTTTGCGAGTATTGTGAGAAATGAGGATTGGAAATGGAAAATATATGTCCTGTTGAGAAAAACAGGGACTATATAATGCGTATCGACGATATAGGAAACGACGGCGAGGGCATAGGAAAAATAGAGGGTTTTACGGTTTTTGTTAAAGACGCTCTTCCGCAGGAAAAAGTATCGGTTAAAATTGTTAAGGTTAAAAAAAATTTCGCCTATGGAAGGCTTATGGAAATTATAGAGCCTTCTGAAAACAGAGTTCAGCCGAAATGCGTGGTGTATAAAAGGTGCGGAGGTTGCAGTCTTCAGCATCTTTCCTATGAGGCACAGCTTGATTTTAAAACAAAAAAGGTATATGACGCTCTAACAAGAATAGGAGGCTTTAAAAATCCAACAGTTGAAAGGGCCGTTGGAATGGATAATCCCTTTTATTACAGAAATAAGGCTCAGTTTCCGGTTGGCAAGGATAAAAATGGGGTTAAAATAGGGTTTTACGCCCCAAGAAGCCATGATATAGTTGATGTTGAAGAGTGTATAATACAAAACAAAATAAACCGCCAAATTAACGATATAATAAGATGCTTTATAACCGAGGAAGGAATTGAGCCCTATGACGAGAGCACGGGCAGAGGGCTTTTAAGGCATATTGTAACAAGAGTTGGCTTTGTTACAGGTGAGGTTCTTGTGTGCCTTGTTGTAAATGGAAGAAAAATTCCATCCTCTGAAAAACTTGTTAAAAAACTGCGTGATATTAAAGGCGTTAAAGGAATTGTGCTTAATGTAAACACAAAAAAAACGAATGTCATACTTGGCGATGAAATAATAGTTTTGTGGGGACAGGATTTTATAACGGACTATATAGGAAATGTAAAATTTGAGGTATCCATAAAAAGTTTTTATCAGGTTAACCCGCTTCAAACAAGGGTATTGTATGAAAAAGCCCTTGAGCTTGCAGGACTTTCCGGAGATGAGAATGTTCTTGATTTGTACTGTGGGATAGGTACAATATCCTTGTTTTTGGCGCAAAAGGCCAAGAATGTTATAGGCATTGAGATTGTTGAGCAGGCTGTTAAAGACGCCGAGAGAAATGCTGAAATTAATGGTTTTAAAAACGCCCGATTTATTGCCGGTTCAGCCGAGGAGGTAATTCCGGACATATACAAAAATGGCTTTAAACCGGATTTAATAGTTGTTGACCCTCCGAGAAAGGGCTGCGACAGCGTTGTTATTGATACCATAGTTAAAATGTCGCCGCAGAAGGTTGTTTATGTTTCCTGCGACCCTTCAACATTGGCAAGAGACCTTAAAATTTTATGCGAAAGAGGGTATAAGTTCGACAAAGTGCATGTGGTGGACCAGTTTTGCCATAGTACGCATGTCGAATCGGTGATAATGATGACGTATTGTGGTAAAGAGGCAAAAAATGAGAGTTAAACCACAATATGTTGTGGTTTGAAGCTCAAAATCAGGCGATTTTAAGGCTCAAAAATGCCCGTTTTTTGACCCCTAAAAATTGCATTTTGACAGATGACATAAGAAAAAATAAACAAAAAAATGTTTTTAAGGCAGTGAGATGTAAAAAATCTTGTTGCCTTT
>CAJFUS010000171.1 GCA_904420235.1 Candidatus Neoanaerotignum tabaqchaliae | reverse complement strand
TCCTCACAAATCGGCCCTTGCATATTTTAAATTCCCGCATATTAATCTGGTGATTTCATAAAAGCTGATGCTATAATAGACGCAGTTCTTTTTTACCCATATCAATCACACTAATTGCTTTTTCTCATCATTTTTACAAAAATAAAAGGTGTGTTATATTCAACACGCCTTTTCATTCAAATATAAAATAAGTTAATAAAGTCCGGCAAAAAATGAAGCAGCAAGAACAGTTATTATTCCTGACACAACAACGGATATGGAACTCATGGCTCCCTCAAGCTCGCCAAGCTCAAGGGCTTTAGCCGTTCCAAGAACGTGTGATGACGAGCCAAGGGCAAGCCCAACGGCTATTCTGTTTTTTATGCCCGTAATTCTGCATATGCTTTGGCCAAAAACATTTCCCACGACACCTGTAAGTATTATAACCGGCACAGCAATTGATGATATTCCGCCAAACTGCTCGCTTACGGCAAAACCAAATGCGCTTGTTATGGATTTAGGCAAAAGCGTTATATACTGCTCGTGAGTAATATTAAATATTACTGCCACAGCCAAAACACAAAGCATACTCGTTAATGTTCCAGATATTATGCCGACGGCTATTGCCAGTTTGTTTTTCTTAAGCTTCTGCATTTCCTGGTGAAGAGGTATGGCAAAGCAAACTGTCGCCGGATTCATGAAATAGGTTAAATATTTAGCTCCTTCATCATATGTCTCATAGCTTGTTCCTGTTAAAAGAAGAAAACCTATAATTATTATAACAGCTATTAAAAGCGGATTAAGCAGCGGTGATTTAAACTTTTTATTAAGCACCTCGCCAACATAGTAGGCCGCAAGGCTTAAAACAACTCCAAAATATACGGAGCCGGCTAAAATCTCATTCATTCTTTTTTCCCGTCCTTTCAAGCACAAATTGAGAAACTCTTCCCGTTACAATCATTACTATAATAGTTATAACAAACAGCGATATAAGTATAGGCATAAGGAATGATTTAAGCTCCTCAGCGGCCGTCATAACCCCAACTGTTGACGGCACGAATGTTATTGTCATTATGTTAAGCATAAACTGTCCAACATCCTTTATTGCGTTAAACTTAACTAATCCGCTTTCCAACAGAATAAGCATTATTATAAGGCCGTAAATGCTTGCTGGAACAGGAAGGTTAAGAATCTCATAAACCAGTTCTCCTGCAAATGTTACACCAAGTATTATGGCAAGCTGTCTTATATATTTCAAAAAAATCACTCCTTGTTGTTCATCATTCTTTCCGCTATGATATAGTGTTTTATTATGGCATTTAAAGAAACAGACATATCCCCTTGTTCAATTCCAGATAAAATTTCCTCATGGGCTTTAATAAGAACCTCTTTGCCGCTTTGGCTTATGCCGTCCCAAACGGAACCTAAAAAATTATCAACCATATCGTTTATTACTGCAAAAATATCGTTTAATAAAGGGTTTCCGGAAAGGGAGGCCAATGTTTTATGAAAAAGGCCGTCATAAAACGGGATTTTATCATTATCACAAACTTTCATACAATTTATTATTTCCCTCAGCCTTTTAAAATCATTCTCGTTCAATGTGTTTATCAAAGAAAATATAATTTCAAACTCAAGCCCACGCCTTAGCCCCGACAGTCCAGCGGCCTTATTCTTATCAAGCTTTATAAATACGGTTACAAGCCTTGAAAATCCGCTTTTAAAATCTGACGATATATAATTTCCATCTCCTACACGGCATTTTATAATACCTATTCCTTCCAAAATTCTCATAGCTTCTCTTACGGAGTATCGCCCTACTTTTAATTTCTCAGCCAGAAGCCTTTCTGGCGGAAGTTTATCGCCTGTTTTAAAAACCCCATATATAATTCCGTTTGTAATATAGTCAACAACACGGCTATAGGATTTATCCGAAACTGCACAGTTCAAAAGAATCGCCCCCACCACAAAATTGGTATCACCAATTTTGCATTATAATTTTTACCGTTAATTTTGTCAATAAAAGTTGTTTAATTTATGGAATAAATTAACGTTTTTAATAATTTTTTAAGCATTTATTAAAAATTATAAATTCTTTATTAATATCCTTGCCCAAATATTCATAAGGAAGTATAATACAATTATTAAAATGTTTTAATCAAAATATAATAATTCATGTGCAATTCCGTATATTTTATAATAGTAGTTTATAAAATAGCGGTTTATGTTAAGTTTGCTATATTTAAAACAGCTTATGCTTTATAAAAATTTAACATATTGTGAGGAATGATATATTTATGGATAACAATAGTACTGTATCTAACAACACTGAAATGACAAACTTAACGGAAGTTTCAAATGAAACCGAAAAAAAATGCCTTTTGGCAAAGCTTAAAAAACCTAACATAAAAGGCACTCTTTTAAAAACAAAAAACAGCTTTAAAATATCATTTAAAAATACAGCTCTATTCATTATTCTTTCAGTGGTTCTCTTCACTGTTATTAATTACACAGGAAGTTTTGAAACATACCACTCGGCTTTATGCTCTGTTTTGCTGTCATTTACAATATTTCTGCCTTTCAGGTTTTCTCTTTCTGAAAAAGGCAAAACAGTATTCTCATACATAGTATATTTTATGGGGCCTTTAGTTTCGTTTATATGTGTTGAGCTTTTAAATGGCAACAATATATTAAAGGACCTTACGCCGGACCAAATATTCCTTAATATGATTTGGTATTATATGGTTTATATAATAATGCTGATTATATTAAGAAGAATAAAAATATCGGCTTTTATATCAATGGCCGTATTTATATTTGTTGGAATAGTAAATCATTATGTGCTTGTATTTAGGGGAACAACCATATTCCCATGTGACATACTGTCTTGGCAAACAGCTATTAATGTTTCTGGAAGCTGCGATTTTACTCCTGACGCCACAATGATAATATCATCGGCCTATGCCGCTATATACATACTTTTTGTTTTTAAGGCTCTTTCTGGCAAAAAGCTGCATATAAGCCGGCTTTTCTCAGCGCCAGCCGTAACAGTATCTATAGTATACACAATAATTTTCTTTTTCACGCCCATGCTTCCCGCAGTTGGCATATACGCCCAACAATGGAAAACACAGGCTAACGGATATATACTTAACTTCACTACCGCACTCAGATACAGTCGTGTTTCAGAGCCTGAAGGCTATGATATAGACGAGGTTACTAAAATTCAAAATAAAGCCGGAGACTCTGAAAGTGTTTACAATACAAGTGAATATGGAGGCATACGCCCCAAGAACATAATAGCCATAATGAACGAGTCTTTTGACGATTTCTCACAATTTGAGAATTTAGAACTTTCTGAGGACCCAGCGCCATTTTTGCATTCATTAAGTGAAAACACCATAAAAGGAAGAATGTATTCCCCTGTAACCGGAGGAGGAACGGCAAATGTTGAATATGAATTCCTTACAGGCAACTCCCTTTCATTTCTTCCGGAAGGAACAGTGGCCTATCAGCTTTATATAAGAGACGGCGCTCCGTCCCTCGCCTCACAGATGAACGACATGGGATACCACACAACGGCTTTTCACCCATATCTTGCTTCTGGCTGGAACAGACGCGACGTATACTCAAATTTTGGGTTTGATGACCAAATATATTCTGAGGATATGATAGAGCAGGAAATAGTAAGAAAATACATAAGCGACTCATGCGACTATAACCGTATATTTGAAATAACCGATGGTGACGATAAGCCGCAGTTTATATTTAACGTAACAATGCAGAATCACAGTGCCTATGACAAACCTTGGCCAAACCAAAAATATCATGTTACCCCAACAGGAAACAGCAAAATTTTGGCTTCTACAACAAGTGCGTCTCAATATTTTTCTCTCATAAGAGAAAGTGACGACGCAATAAAAGAGCTTATAGAGCATTACAGCCAAAGCGATGAACCAACAATGATAGTATTCTTTGGCGACCACCAGCCGCCCCTTGGCAACAAGTTTTATACTTCCCTGTATGGCAAAAAACTTGACAGCCGCACCACAGAAGAGGTTTTGGAACAATACACAACGCCGTTTTTTATATGGACCAACTATGATATACCCGAACAGGACAATGTTATTATAAGCGCCAACTATCTTGGACTGCTTGCTATGAAAACGGCTAATATGCCTCTAACCGGGTATCAGAAATTTCTTGACGACATGCACGAAGAACTTCCGGTGTTCTCTAATATAGCCGCTATTGACAAAGACGGGAATATCATTCCAAGAGACTCCATCGACTCTTTTACATCGGAACAGCAGGAATTTATAAGATGCTACAACTACCTTAATTATTATAATCTTTTTGACAGAGATGAAAGTGAAACCGACGGTTTCTTCTATCTTGACACAACACAAACAGCAAATACAAAAAACGACACCACATAAGCTATATTCCAAAAGCGCTTTCTACAAGTAACCCCCAAGATGTATTTTTACATCTTGGGGGTTACTATATTGTAGTCTTTCAAACCGTTTACCGCTTATTTTAGTGAAACGGCGACGCAAAACATGCTATGTATATATAAGCCATATATGTTCCAAGAGCCAAAATTCCTTGGCTTCTTTTAAACTTTCCAAAAATCAGCATTGGCACAAGACATATAGCCACAACAATAAGGCACACTGGTATATCAAGCAATATAGTTTGGGCCGATATTGGAAAACTTCCGCCATTAAGCATTGAGCATAATGGCAAAATAAGCGCCGTATCTATTATGTTTGCTCCTATTATGTTTCCTGCTGTAAGGGAAGCTTCCTTTTTAACTATTGATGTTATGGCAGTAACCAGCTCCGGCAAAGACGTTCCAACGGCAACTATTGTTATAGCTATAACATTTTCCGGCACCTTAAGTATATGGGCTATTATAATTCCGTTGTCAACCAACAGTCTTGACCCCATTATAACTGCCGCCGCGCCTATAACAAAGTAAACTATCTGCACTGATATGCCTTTTTTTGATATAAATCCCATTGTTTTTTTTGAGAATTTTTTTCTTCCGCTTTGTATATTTTCAATTACATACATAATTATTATAACAAAAAGTATAAGTGCGTTTGATGATGAAAGACTGCCTTTGGCACATAAAAGCCACAGTGATATTATAGCGGCTATAAGCATAAGCGCCTTTGGCACATACATTCTTCTTTCAACCCGTCCCGGCATAAACATTATTGAAACCGCCATTATAAGGCCCGTATTGGCTGTTACTGAACCTATGGCGTTTCCAACGGCAATTTCAGCGTGGCCGTCAAAAGCTGCCATAAGTGAAACCAGCATTTCCGGCATTGTAGTCGCGAAACTCACTATTGTGGCGCCTATAAGAAATTTAGGCATTCCAAGCATTTCAGCTATTAAGCTGGAAGCGTCTACAAACATATCCCCTCCCTTTACTATAAGCACAAGCCCAACGGCAAAAAGCACAAAAACAAGCAAAAATTCCATACTACCCCTCCATTTGCGCCCTTAGGACGGCATATTTGGCACATTTTTAATAAACGGCCTGTTCAAAAATACAGATAGTATAATATAGTTGCGTGTTTGTTTAAATATAACAAAAAATTATGGGCCTTTTTAAATAAAAAATCCCCGGAAATAATCCGGGGAAATAAATATTTTAAGTTATTAGCCTACGATTACACCATTGTTCTTGAATTCTTCAATAGTAGCGTCATCGTATCCAAGGTCTTTAAGAATCTCGACAGAGTCCTCACCAAGTTTAGGTGAACGTCCTCTTCCGCTTTCCTCTTTAACAGCCGGCTGCTCTGTAAATACGATAGGTGTTCTTACATAGAATACATCTTTTCCGCCAGGGCCTTGTTTCTTAAAGATATAGTCGTTAGCCCAAGCCTGCTCATCGTTAGCAATTTCTTCCATTGTCTGAACAGTCTCGAAAGGAACGTCTGCTTTTGTAAGAATATCCTGCCACTCAGCAAGTGTCTTTTTAGCAAAGGCTTTTTCAATAACATCAACAAGCTCTTCTATATGCTGAAGCATAGCCTCGTATGTATTGAATCTTTCGTCTGTAAGCATTTCTGGAACTTCGATGGCCTTTGAAAGTGTCTCGATTGATTTCATATACTGAATAACAGCAAGCTGAATCCATCTTCCGTCTTTCGTTTTGTATGTTGTGCATGTAGCGCTGTTTGTGTGCTTTCTTGTCATAGGAAGCTCACTGCCGTAGTTAACTGGTCCAAGAAGCCAGTTAAGTCCATAAATAGCTGTGTCAAAAAGACCTACTGTAACTCTTTCGCCTTCGCCTGTTTTGGCTTGTCTGTAAAGAGCGGCGCAGATACCGGATGAAAGAGCAATTCCAGCATAGTTATCACCAAAGCCAGAAGCCGCATTACATGGAGATGTGTCTTTTTCCATAAGTGAGTTGGCTATACCGCCTCTTGCAAAGTATGCTGTATAGTCAAAACCAGGTTTGTCTTTAAGAGGGCCTTCCTCTCCGTAGCCAAGTATTGAAGCATGGATAAGTCTTGGGAACTTTTTATGTAATGTTTCATAATCAAGACCCATTTTAACAAGTGATTTAACCCTGTTGTTTGTTATAAATACATCGGCTGTCTCAAGAAGTTTAAGGAAAGCTTCCATTCCTTTAGGGTCCTTAAGGTTAATGGCAAGGTCTCTTTTATTAAAGTTCTGTACGTTCATTCCAAGGTCTTCGTCACCTTCAGGCACCGGATAGTAATACTGTCTGGCGGCTGTACGAAGGTCGTCACCCCTTGGAGCCTCTACTTTAATAACGTCCGCGCCATAGCTTGCAAGAATTCTTGCGCATGAAGGAGCGGCAATAAATGTAGCAAGTTCAACAACTTTTACTCCGTCTAACTGTCCCATTTCACATTCTCCTTTTCTTTTATTAATTTGCTGCAGAAAACCGCGGCAAACCTTTCCGGAAAAACCGGATATTATAGTTTATTTTATTCGGCACAAGAACAGCGGTCTTTTCAGTATGAAGGCCAGACCACGCTATTTCCTATACCACTACTGTAAATATAGCACTCAAAAGACATTTTTGCAATAACTTTTAGTTATTTTTTTGTTAATTATAAAACTTTCGGCAATATTTAGACCAAACTTTAATATGTTTTTAAATTTTATAATAATAATTGCATTCAATATATTCAAATTATACTAAAAACATATATTTATTTTATTTATATATTCAAAATATGTTTTTCAACATACCCATGTTTTGATTTATGAGTTTTTTCCGATATTTAAACATAAATTTAAGACATAATAAAATATGTTTTAATTATCTGCATATATAAATAAAAATCAATTTTATCTCCTTAACTATGCTTAAAATTATGATTTTTTATTAAGATTTTCATATTATAACAAAAATATAACAAACTTTTTAAATACATTAAAATCTAAAAAATTAAATTACATTTTTACATTTTTTATGTTATAATCGGCTTATATTTATTAATTATAGGCAACTTAAGGAGGATTCTTATGAAACATCACAGATTTTGGGCTTGGGCCGCCGTATTTTGTATGTTTATGGTTATGTATACCGGTTATAAACACAAATAATTATACGTCCGCTTATGCGGGCGTTTTTTCTTTTTGTATAGTTTTTAAAATTATTGTTTTTAATTTAATTTCAGCAAAACG
>CAJFUS010000170.1 GCA_904420235.1 Candidatus Neoanaerotignum tabaqchaliae | reverse complement strand
ATTTTCCAAAACATGAATTACTCAAACGATGTAATTTTGTCACAGCAAAAGCGCCGGATTAAAATATCCGACGCTTTTCCAAGTTTTAAGTAATTATAATAATTATAAAATCTGTCTGTTGTCCTTTAAAAGTACATCATGAGCTCCACCTTCCACAATACTTGTTGAGGAAACAAGTGTTATTTTAGCGTTTTTCTGAAGCTCTGGTATTGTAAGGCAGCCGCAGTTGCACATTGTTGAGCGTACCTTGCTTAATGAAAGGCTTACATTATCCTTAAGGCTTCCGGCATAAGGAACAAATGAGTCAACGCCTTCCTCAAAAGAAAGCTTCTCGGCTCCGCCAAGGTCATATCTCTGCCAGTTTCTGGCTCTGGCGCTACCTTCACCCCAATACTCTTTCATAAAGTTTCCGTTAATGTTAACTTTCTTTGTAGGACTCTCGTCAAAGCGGGCGAAATACCTTCCAAGCATAAGGAAATCAGCGCCCATAGCAAGGGCCAATGTGATGTGATAGTCGTGAACAATACCACCGTCAGAGCATATTGGAACATATACTCCTGTTTCTTTATAATACTCGTCGCGGGCTTTGGCAACTTCTATTATAGCCGTAGCCTGTCCGCGGCCAATTCCCTTTTGCTCCCTTGTTATACATATGGCTCCGCCGCCTATGCCAACCTTAACAAAATCCGCACCACACTCAGCAAGGAAACGGAATCCCTCTCCGTCAACAACGTTTCCGGCTCCTATTTTAACCTTGTCACCATATTTCTCTCTAACAAACTCCAAAACTCTTTTCTGCCACTCAGAATATCCCTCAGAACTGTCTATGCAAAGCACATCTGCTCCTGCTTCTATAAGTGCTGGTATGCGCTGGGCATAATCTCTTGTGTTTATTCCGGCACCAACCATATACCTTTTTGATGAGTCAATAAGCTCAAGTTCATTGTTTTTATGAGAATTATAATCTTTTCTAAAAACAAATGACATAAGTTTTTGATTTTTATCTATTATAGGAAGGCAGTTAAGTTTGTTTTCCCAAATAATGTCATTAGCCTCTTTTAAGGTTGTTGTTTCATCTCCATATATCAAGTCTTCAAAAGGTGTCATAAACTCTTTAACCTTTGTGTCAGGGCTCATTCTGCTTACTCTGTAATCTCTGCTTGTAACAATGCCCACAAGCTTTCCTGTTGCGCTTCCGTCGTCTGTAACGGCAACTGTTGAATGACCTGTTTTTTCTTTAAGAACAAGAATATCATTTAATGTAGATTCGGGGGATATATTGGAATCGCTGTTTACAAAGCCAGCTCTGTAGCTTTTAACTCTTGCAACCATTTCCGCCTGACTTTCTATAGACTGGGAGCCGTATATAAACGAAAGTCCGCCCTCCCTTGCCAAAGCCACAGCCATTTTGTCGTCAGAAACAGACTGCATTATAGCCGAAGTCATTGGTATATTTAAAAATATCTCTGCCTCCTCGCCCTTTTTAAACTTAACAAGCGGCGTTTTAAGGCTTACGTTTGCCGGAATACAATTGGCAGACGAATACCCAGGTATAAGAAGATACTCCCCAAATGTACGAGACGGTTCATTCATAAAAATTGCCATTATTATTTTCCTCCTTATTTTACTATGCTTTTTATACCATTATTCCATCTAATTTTACAAAAACTGATAACTGGTTAACTGTTATTATAAATATCAGCTTATTTGATGTCAACAAAAAAAGCCGGTATACTTCACGTTTTTGAAACAAAAAACAGGGCTGCCTACTTTTTAGCGCCCTGTTTAAAAGCTATACATATAATTCCGTTATTTTTTTTCTTAAAGAAAGTACATATACCGGAGAAACCGAAAGCTCGTCTACACCCCACTTTATAAATTTTTCTGTAAGAGACTCATCAGCTCCAAGTTCTCCGCATATACCTGTCCAAATGCCTTCTTTTTTAGCGTTTTCAGCCGTAATTCTTATAAGCCTTAATATTGACTCGTGATGTGTGTCAAACTGAGAATTGACCTTACTATTCTGCCTATCAACCGCAAGGGTATACTGGGTAAGGTCGTTTGTGCCAATACTGAAAAAGTCGCATTCCTGTGCCAAAATATCGCTTATAATTGCCGCAGCCGGAGTTTCAACCATTATTCCAACCTCTATGTTTCTGTCATACTTTATTCCGGCAAAATCCAGCTCCAGTTTAACCTCGTTTAAAATACTTTTAGCTTTTCTAAGCTCCTCAAGAGTGCATATCATTGGAAACATAATGGCTACTTTGCCAAATGCCGAGGCTCTTAAAATGGCCTTTAATTGAACTTTAAATATATTTGTTCTCTCAAGGCATATTCTTATGGCCCTAAAGCCCATAGCCGGATTTTCTTCCTCAGGAATGTCAAAATAGTCAACTTTTTTGTCGGCTCCTATATCGAGAGTTCTTATTATAACACGCCTTCCGCCCATTTTTTCGGCCGCTCTTTTATAAATCTCAAACTGTTCTTCTTCCGACGGAAATGTGCGGCTTTCCATAAATATAAATTCCGTTCTGAAAAGCCCTATTCCTTCGGCGTCATTGGCCAAAACCATGTCAAGGTCGGCCATATTTGATATATTGGCGTAAAGCATTATTTCTTTTCCGCTTTTTGTAACGGTTTTAACACCCTTATACTTTTGAAGCAGCTCCTTTTCGCCGTCGGACTTTATTTTTTTATCCTCAAGGCGTTTCATTGTTGTGTTATTGGGAGCTATATAAATTGTTCCGCTGGAGCCGTCTATGGCGGCGTCTATGCCTTCATAGGCCTCGTCCATTATTCCCTTAACGCCTATTACGGCTGGCAAATTCATTGTTCTTGCCAAAATAGCCGTATGAGAGTTTCCAGAGCCGCCCTCTGTTATAAAGCCTGATATATTGCCTTCCCTAAGCTGAACCGTTTGGCTTGGAGTAAGGTCGTGGGCAACAACTATTGTTTTTTCCTTAAGGTCTTTGGCATTAAGGCTTTTTCCCATAAGGGCCTTTATAATTCTTTCTGATATATCAATAACGTCGGCAGCTCTCTGTTTCATATAGCTGTCCTCAAGTGACAAGAACTTTTCAGCAAACTCGTCGCCTGTTTCCTTAACGGCCGCTTCTGCGTTTATACCGCCCTCAATACGGCTTTCAACAGCCGACACATACTCCTCATCTCTTATCATCATAGAATGTATCTCAAATATTTCCGCTTCCTTTTTGCCGACGTCTTCTTTTGTTTTTTCCATAAGAGATATGGTCTCGTCAAAAGCTTTATTACAGGCCCTCTCAAAGCGTTCTTTCTCTTTGGCAGTATCCGATGTGAAATATTTTTTTACATCAATATGGTCACTGAATATATGAATTTTTCCAAAGGCTATACCGCCAAAAACACCCTTACCATTTTTAGTAATCATGGGGCGGTTCCTCCTATAAATTGGTTTCTACGGCTTGTTTAACGGCTTCTAATGCCTTGTCCTCATCTCGTCCCTCGGCACGAACTATTATCGTCTCACCACATTTAGCAGCCAAACTCATAACGGCAAATATTCCCTTGCAGTTTACGCTTTTCCCTTTATTCTCTATTGTAATATCGCTTTCAAAATCTTTTGCGGCTTTAACAACAACCCCTGCCGGTCTTGCGTGTATTCCTTCTTTATCTTTTATAACATACTCAAAAGTTTTCATTAAAATCATTCCTCCATAGGTTTCTTAAACAAAGCAAGCATAAGCATTCCAACAACAGAGCCTGCCGCCAAGGCTATTAAAAATCCAAGCCAGTTGCCTATAACCGGTATAACAAATATTCCGCCATGAGGTGCTCTAAGGGTACAATCAAAAAACATAGAAAGCCCTCCGGCTACCGCAGAACCTATAACACATGCCGGTATTACTCTTAATGGGTCCGAGGCGGCAAAAGGTATGGCTCCCTCCGTTATAAAAGAAAGGCCCATTATATAGTTAACGGCGGCGCTTTTTCTTTCATTGGAACTGAATCTGCTTTTAAAAAACGTGCTGCAAAGGGCTATTGCCAAAGGCGGAACCATACCGCCAATCATAACTGCTGCCATAATATCAAACCTGCCTTCGGATATAGCGGCCGTTCCAAAAACATAGGACGCTTTGTTTATAGGCCCGCCCATGTCAACAGCCATCATTCCTGCAAGTATAATTCCTAAAAGAACACGACTTGTGGAACCCATACTGTTAAGGGCATTATAAAGCATTGCGTTAAGAGCACTTACAGGAGGGTTTAATATAAACTGTATAATAGCGGCTGTTAAAAAAATACTTATAAGAGGATAAAGAAGTACGCTTTTTATTCCCGCCACACTGTCCGGAAGTTTATCAAGAGCTTTTTTAATTCCCTTCATAATATATCCAGCAACAAATCCGGCTAAAAGAGCGCCTAAAAATCCGCTGCCGCCGTTTTGGGCCAAATATCCTCCGGCAAATCCCGCCGCCAGCGCAGGCTTGTCCGCTATACTCATGGCTATATATCCTGCCAAAACAGGAAGCATAAAGCCAAATGCCGCGTCTCCGGCTTTTTTAAAGAATGCCGCCACAGGCGTGTTATAGCCGAAATTTGACGGGTCCAGAGAGTAATCATCAAAAAGGAACGCCAAGGCTATCAATATTCCTCCGCCTATAACAAAGGGAAGCATATATGAAACACCATTCATAAGGTCTGTATAAACACTGTGTATTCCCCCGCCCTGAGTAGCGCCCGAAATTCCCTCGGAAGTTGAATCGTTATGCCTATATATCTCGGTATTTTTATTAAGAGCTTTTTCTATAAGTTTTTCGGGGCTGTTTATTCCTTCGGACACCTTTGTTATAACCATAGGCTTTCCGTCAAATCGTGCCATTTCAACCTTTCTGTCTGCGGCAACTATAACGGCTGTGGCCCTGGCTATATCATCTGTTGTAAGCATATCTTTAATTCCGGAAGCGCCGTTTTTTTCCACCTTTATGCTGATACCCATTTTTTTAGCAGCTTTCTCAAGGCCCTCTGCGGCCATAAAAGTGTGGGCTATTCCTGTTGGACAAGCTGTTACGGCCACAATGTCAAAATGTCCATTTCCGGCTTCTTCCGTAATTCCTGTTTCGTCCTTTTCTGCCTCTTTTATTATACCTATAAACTCATTCTTATCTTTAGCGCTCATAAGTTTTTTGGTAAATTCCTCGTCCATAAGGAGAGTGGAAAGCTTTCCCAAAGCGTCAAGATGTGTATTTTCTCCATTTTCCGGAGCGGCTATAATAAAAAACAAACGACTGCCGCTGCTGTCCTCAGCGCCGTAATTAATCTCATTTTTTAAAAGTACCGCTCCTATACCGGCTTTTTTAACAGAAGGACTTTTGGCGTGCGGAATGGCTATGCCTTCACCTATGGCCGTTGTGGACTGGTTCTCACGTTTTTTCAAGGCCTCTTTAAATATTTCCTTGTCCGACACAAATCCGGCAGAATACATAAGATTTGCGGCATAATCAAGCATTTCCTCTTTGCTTTTAACATCGGCGTCTATCTGAACGCTTTTGGAGCTTATTAAATTTATAATCCGCATTTTTCATCAACTCCTTTTACTACCATATTTTTAACATCATTATATAAAGTCATAACCTGTTCCTTTGAGGCCAATCCTTCACAAAAGGCGCTGGCGCTGCCGCATGCTACCGAAAGGGCTAAGGCTTCAGTGTTTTTTCCATAATTTATAATTCCCGCTGTCCAGCCAGCTACCATAGCGTCTCCGGAGCCGACAGTGTTAACCTTCTTTCCCTTCGGCGCGCCGCACAAAAGCGCCTCTCCGTCGGACGTTATAAGAGCCGCTCCTTTTTCTCCCATAGATACAAGCACGTTTTCGGCACCCAGCACTTTAAGTTTTCCGGCACAGCTTATTATTTCTTCTATGGAGTTTATCTCATAATTAAAAAGCTCTTCCAGCTCGGCTTTATTCGGCTTAACCATAAGAGGTCTGTACTTAAGCACACTTTTAAGATTTTCCCCTGTCGTATCGGCTATAAACCTTATACCTTTAACGCAAAGCCTTTCCGCCATAGCGTCATACATGTTTTCAACCTCGCTTTTGGGAACAGAACCGGACATTATAACTAAATCGTCGCTTTTCAGTCCGTCAAAACATTCCAAAAGCCTATTAAAATCTTCTTTAGAAACAAAGGGACCTTCGCCGTTTATCTCCGTTTCTATTTCGCCCTTTATTTTTACGTTTATTCTTGTAAAACTATTTTCAACAAAAACAAAACTTTGGCGTATATTTTGGCTCTCAACAATGTTTACAAGCTCTCTGCCAGTAAAGCCGGCGGCAAAACCTGTGGCCATACTTTTAAGCCCCAAATTATTAAGCATAACCGACACGTTTATTCCCTTGCCTCCGGCGAAAATTTTTTCATTTTTGCTTCTGTTAAGTTTTCCTTCCTCAATTTTCTCACATTCCATAACATAATCTATTGAGGGATTGAGAGTAACTGTGTAAATCATAAAAATCACCCCGTAAATTTATATTATCCAAACCGCATGATAATATCCAACGGCTTTATTGTATAAAAATAACATTTTTAAACTAAAATTTTATTTCAACTCAAATGTTCACTTTTTAAACGCTTAAAATACATGCTGCACTTAAAAACATTAAATATCAAGAATATAAATTATGCTTAAAGAAATAATTGGACAGATGTTTTTCAAAAACTAATTCTGCAATTCATTTTTCCGAGCTTTCTGCAAAAGTATCTTTTTAATACATCATAAAAATGACATTTTTATATTTTAATTAATATAATATTGTGCTATAATCATTTTCAGTTTATTCAACTTTTATTACCTATTAATTTTGGGGATTGATTATGAAAGACAAAAAATCAAAAATAACAGGGTTTGCTTTAGTCCTTTTTGGCGGAGCTTTATGGGGATTTACAGGCACATGCGGCCAATGGCTTTTTACATATAAACAAATGAATGCCGAATGGCTTACATCAGTTAGAATGCTCATTGGCGGAATTATAATGTCTTCTTTAGCCATTGTCCTTCAAAGAAAAAGCGTTAAGGGCCTTTTTTCAAAAAAAGCCGACATAACGGCACTTTGTGTGTTTGCCATAGCCGGACTTTTAACGTGTCAATATGCCTATTTTAAGGCTATATCCTATTCAAACGCCGCCACTGGGACAGTTTTGCAATATCTAAGTCCGGCGCTTATAATGTTGTCAATATGCGTTAAAACATTGCGACTTCCTCGATTAAAAGAGGCTATAGCAATTATTTTGGCCATAAGCGGAACATTTCTTTTAGCAACCCATGGCAATATAAACAACTTGGCTATATCGCCTTCAGCTCTTATTTTTGGTCTTTTGGCCGCTGTTGGTTTGGCGCTCTACTCTCTTCTTCCCGGAAAACTTATAGCCAGCTGGGGCAGCATTACCGTAACCGGATTTGGAATGCTTATAGCCGGAATAGTATTTTTTATAGCCACAAAAACATGGACAATAAATCAGCCTATGGATATTCAAACATTCATATTTGCTGCCATTATAGTGATATTTGGAACAGTGGTGCCTTTTACAACATATCTTAAAGGAGTTAGCCTCATAGGCGCCTCAAAGGCCAGCACTCTTTCTTGCGTTGAGCCTCTGTCAGCGACAATATTCTCGGCTATATGGCTTAAGAGTAAATTTACACCCATAGACTTTATTGGCTTTGCCTTTATAATGTCAACTGTTTTGCTGCTGTCAATTAACAAAAAAACTGATGTACAAAAGGAAGTTGAAAATGCCGCCTGAAAAATACAAGGCTCTTAATTTATACATAAATCAAAGGCCATATTTTAAAAATTTAGTTGTTTTTATAGACAAACAGTTTCCAAAACCTGTTATGTGGATATTTTACGGAACTTTAGCTGTTTTGGCTGTAAGGCTTGACATACGCGTAATTCCATGCGGATTAATTCCATGGATTGACTTTTTAATTGTAACATTAATAAGAAATAGACTTAATTACAAGCGTCCCTTTGAAGCTATTGGCTTTAATCCCATAGTTTTTCACTCCTCAGGACGTTCCTGTCCAAGCCGCCACGCCTCCAGCTCTGTTATAATTACGATAGCAGTATACTATATATGGCCGCTTCTTGGTATAATAACCGGAATAATAAGCATTTTTGTATGTGTCTCAAGAGTGCTTACTGGCGTGCATTATATAAAGGATGTGGTTTTAGGAGTGCTTATAAGTATTTTTATAGGGATTTTATCATTTTTTATAATACTATAACATACAGCTTTAAAAGGAATATATTATTATGCATAAGGATTTAACAACAGGTAATATAACAAAAACAATGCTCTTCTTCGCTTTTCCAATGATAGTGGGAAATCTTCTCCAGCAATTCTATAATGTAGCTGATACTCTTGTTGTGGGGCAATTTATAGGCACTGACGCTTTAGCGGCTGTTGGCTCGTCATATACACTTATGACATTCATAACATCAATAATATTGGGCCTTTGCATGGGAAGCGGCGCAGTTTTCTCAATACGCTTTGGTCAAAAAGATGACGAAAATCTTAAGCTAAGCATATTCACATCATTTGTGCTTATAGGAGTTCTTACGATAATATTAAATATACTGGTTTTTATATTTACCGACCAGATAATGGCGTTTTTAAACGTTCCAAACGAGATATATTCCCTTATGAGAGAATACATAGTGATAATATTCATCGGTATACCAGCTACTTTTTTATATAACTACTTCGCTTCTCTTTTAAGGGCTGTTGGAAACTCTGTTACACCTTTAGTTTTTTTGGCCGTATCCGCCATATTAAATATAGCGCTTGACTTGGTTTTTGTAATAGTTTTTAACTGGGGAGTAGCCGGAGCCGCCATAGCTACTGTATTTTCACAATTTGTTTCCGGCATAGGCATAACACTCTACACATTTTTTAGGCTTCCAGAGTTCAGAATATCAAAGCGGCACATGATTATGAAAAAAGAAACTGTATCAGAGCTGTCTCAATTTTCAATTTTAACATGTATGCAGCAATCCATAATGAATTTTGGAATACTTATGGTTCAGGGCCTTGTAAACAGTTTTGGTCCGACAGTTATGGCAGCTTTTGCGGCGGCAGTTAAAATCGATTCATTTGCTTATATGCCTGTTCAGGATTTTGGAAACGCCTTTTCAACATTTATAGCTCAAAACTATGGAGCAAAGAAAACAGAAAGAATAAAAAAAGGCATAAAAAGTGCTGTAATAACATCAGTTATATTCTGCATTATAATAAGCGCCATTGTATTCATATTCGCAAAACCCTTGCTTTTGCTTTTTATAAAACCTAATGAAACAGAAATACTTGAAATAGGAATTCAATATCTTCACATTGAGGGAAGTTTTTATTTTGGCATAGGCTGTCTATTTTTATGGTATGGTTTTTACAGGGCTGTAAGCGTGCCATCTATGTCTGTTGTGCTTACAGTAATATCTCTTGGCACAAGAGTTGCTTTGGCTTATATTCTGTCAGCAATACCGGCAATAGGCGTTGTCGGCATATGGGCTTCGGTTCCTATCGGTTGGATTTTAGCTGATATATTTGGACTTATTTACTATAAAATTAACAGCAAAAAAATAACTGAGCGTATGGAAAAAGCATAAAAAAGCAAAAATCTTTTTATTTCACCAAAACAAAATTCTGTATGCTATATGTTGATGTTATAAATTATAAAAATAGGGCCTAAACTTATAGGATAGCCTATATGTTTTAAGCCCTCTGTTTTTATATTTTGGCAGCTATGAAATTTTTATTTTTCCGCGTAAACGGCCGCTAAATCCTCCAAATCCCAGTTGCCTCCGGAAAGCACTGAGCAAACTTTCTCGCCTTCCCTAACCTTAAGTTTTTTTTCTATAAGAGTACCTATACATATAGCTGATGCAGGCTCGACTATAAGCTTAACATTTTTAGCTATAAGGCGCATGGCTTCTTTTATGCTCTCATCTTCAACGGTTATTATTTCATCAACATATTTTTCTATTATGGGATACGGATTTTGTCCCGGCACGCTTATTCTAAGGCCATCGGCTATTGTGTTTTTAAGTGGCAAAACCGTTGGTTTTTTATTTATTCTGCTCATATAATATTTCGGCGTAAGAGCCGGTTCAGCGCCTATAACCCTTACGGAAGGCTTTGTTTCTTTAATTGCAGTGGATATTCCCGATATAAGTCCGCCGCCGCCCATTGGCACAATAACCGTGTCAACATCTTTTAAATCCTCCAATATTTCAAGGCCTATTGTTCCCTGTCCAGCCATAACAACAGGGTCTTCAAAGGCATGAACAGGAACATATCCGTTTTCATCGGCCAACTCATAAACCTTTTTCCACCTTGCCGCTGTGTCGCCGTCATAAAGCACAACCTCAGCCCCAAGAGCTTTTGTATTCTCAATTTTTATCTTTGGGGCATTGGCCGGAAGAACTATAATGGCCTTAACACCAAGCATTCTGGCAGCATAAGCCAAGCCTTGAGCATGATTTCCCGAAGACGTGGCTATAAGCCCCCTTGATATAACGTCTTTTGGCATAGACAAAGCTTTGTTAAGAGCTCCTCTAAGTTTAAAAGCCCCTGTTATTTGAAGCACCTCCGGCTTAAAATATATTTCACAGCCAAACATGGGCTCCAATTTTTCTCCTCTTATTATAGGAGTATGCTTTATATATTTCCCTATTCTTTCCTTTGCCTTTAAAATATCTCCAATAACAGGATACTCGCTCATTCTATACTCCCCCTCGTTGTTTAAAACCGAAAAATTTTAAACTTACTTGCAAAATTCCATTTAAAATCATCTTCCATATTGTATTGAACATACAAGCTTACGCGTTAATTTAAAAAATAAGGACTTTCCAAAAATCAATGCAATGGCAAGATATTTAGCCAAAATTTTTAGCCTTTATCTTAAATTTCATATGCCTTAATATAGCTTAACTCTTTGCCTAAAACATGTCCAATGCAAAATTAGCATGTAAGCCATACAAAATAAACATAACGCTAAAATCCAAGGCCAGTACAAAAATCAATAAAATCACTTATATACTTATCGCAGTTTTGTTCACAAACAAAACTTATATGCTGTTTTTCATCTAAATCAAAGTGCAGTATATCCTCGCTGTTTAAAATCCTTTCATGATTATCAAAAACCGAAAACCCGCCGCCTATTTGAAGGGCCATATAAATAGAATCCATATTTGGCAAAAACTTTACTTCCGGTTTCATTTTATGCTTATTAAACAAATCCTCATTTGAAAGCACCTTTTGCGGCACATGCTCTTTCTTAAGGCAAAAAAGCGTTTGCCCTCTGAAATCCTCAATACATGGAAATTTCTTCGCGCTTACAGGATTGTGAATAGAATATATAACGCATTTGTTGACATTAATAAAATCCTTTATTTTAATACCGCTTATAACTCCATATTTAATGTAGTTAACTATTGTTACTTTAAGCATTATAACAAGGTCGTAATATCCGTTTTTAAAGCTTTCAAGCAAGGACTCAACAGGCCCCGAGTTAAAAATAACTTCAACATTTAAACCGCATTTTTTAAGCTCATTCAAAATAACCCTTATATATTTTGAAAGGTCTATTCCCTCGCAAACCCCGATACGTATCTGCTTGCGAGCTTTTTTGTTTTCCCCCGACAGCTTTCCCATAACGACGCTGAATTCTTTTGAAGTTTTCTCAAAAAATTCTTTTAAAATTTCTCCTTCTTGAGTAAGCAAAAGCCCTTTGCCGCATCTTATAAAAAGCCTAAAACCAAGCTCTTCCTCAAGTTTTGATATTCTTCTGCTTAAAACAGGCTGTGAGATATATAAAAAAGCCGCCGCTTTTGAAAAATTAAGATGCTTTGCCGCGGATAAAAAACACTCTATTTGAACACTGTCAATATTCATCATATACCTCCTTAATCCTGTGTATTTTCATTAAAATCATATATTTTAAATTAACCTTTGTCAACATTCAAATTCCCGCACATCAATCAACAAAGCTTAAAACTTATCACAAAAAATTTTATAAAAAATAAAACCCTTAAAGGGTTTTGCGGTTTAAAATACAGTTTAATAAAAATATCCGATATTTTATAAAACCAAATGATATTAAAAATTTAAGCAATCTTAATTTCCCTCTGTGCTTGAATTAAGATTAATGCCGTTTTCATAATTTTTTATAAATTCGTCATCAATAATATCGGCCCTGTTATCAAACACAATTTTCCCTCCGTTTTCTATAATTTTCACAT
>CAJFUS010000169.1 GCA_904420235.1 Candidatus Neoanaerotignum tabaqchaliae | reverse complement strand
GGTTTTAGTATAGCATGAAACCAAAGCTATATTTTCCAATAAAAATTTTGATTATTGTAATAGAATTTTAAATATTGTATTATAATAACAGGAAAATATGTTTATGGGGGTTTAATATGAATATACTTGTAACCGGAGGAGCGGGATATATAGGAAGCCATACATGCGTAGAGCTGTTGGAGGCCGGATATAACGTGACTGTTGTTGATAACCTTTCAGGCTCAAGCCGAAAGGCTGTTGAGCGTGTTGAGAATATAACAGGCAAAAATATATCATTTTATGAAGCTGATATATGCGACAAAAATACGCTTTTTGATATATTTGACAGGGAAAAGGCCGACGCCGTTATACATTTCGCCGCCTTAAAATCAATACCGGACTCGGTTGCCAGACCCCTTGAGTATTATAACAACAACGTAACAGGCACAATTAATATATGCGAGGCCATGAAAAAGTTTGGCGTAAGCAAAATAGTTTTAAGCTCCTCGGCAGCGGTTTATGGAAAAACAACGGAGCTGCCTGTTAAAGAGAGCAGTCCTCTTTTGCCGGTTAACCCATACGGAAGGACAAAACTTATTCAAGAGCAGATTATATGCGATTTTTGCGGCTCAATAAACGGAGCCTCGGTTATTTTAAGATATTTTAATCCGGTGGGAGCGCACAAAAGCGGCCTTATAGGAGAGGACCCGAAGGGCACGCCGTCTAATTTGGTGCCGTATATATCTCAGGTGGCCTGCGGAAGGCTGAAACAGCTTAATATTTACGGCGACGATTATGAAACTCCCGACGGAACCGGCGTTAGGGACTATATTCATGTTGTTGACGTGGCCAAAGGTCACATAAAGGCCATTGAGAAATTAAATCATGAAAAAAGCGGAAATTTTATATTTAACATAGGAACGGGAAAGGGATACAGTGTTATTGAGATGATGAAAAGCTTTGAGAAGGCCAGCGGAAAGAACATAGATTTTGTTTTTTCCTCCCGTCGTGAAGGCGATGTGGACGCCTGCTACGCCGATGTGTCTCTTGCCCAAAGGGAACTTGGCTGGAAAGCGGAATATGGTATTGACGACATGTGTTCCGATGCTTGGAAATGGCAGAAACTTAATCCTGAGGGATACAGATAGAAATTTGTTTGGCGTTATGCTTTTGTGGCGAACAAAGGCTTAATGCCGTTTTTTATGTAGCCGAGCGGTGTTTTAATGAGGATATGTTTTATCAAAAATGCCGGTAAGGTTAAATTTATCCTTTAAGGCGTTTTTATGGTCTTTTTATACTTATCGGCATTTTATAAAGGATTATTATAAATTTTATTTGCTTAAAACGAATTTTATAAATGAAATAGGCGGCCTAAATCGCGCTTTTTAATCACCTAAGGCCGCCGAATATTTTCAGTAAAAATATCTTCTGCGTTTAATAGTAATCCGCGTTCTAATACAGAAATGTAAGCGCCAACCTGCGTGTTTTAGTGCGGCGGAAGAAATAAAGTTGGCGTTCCAATATTTTACACTTATTTTCCGCATGTGAATTTTCAAGTGTTCAAGAAAATACAGGCGTTTAAAAATATTTTAAGTATTCCAATTAATTTAAAAATTATTTTTAATTATTTATCAACGATACATCGTTTTTTAATGAAACTTTTTCGGCTGCCTTAATAAGGTCTTTGTTTTTTTGCAGATAAATTAAGTGATAGTTTACATTGGCTTCAGAGTCAGAAATTGGAATTATAACTCGATTTTTTAAAATGTCATCCATATTGTTAACAAGATTTGTTACAAAACATGGGAGAGTTGAGGACTTTACAAGTTCGTCAAACTCAAAATCGTCTGTTTGAACAAGAAATTTCGACGCTGGCATTTTTTCGCGGCACATTTCGTTCCAAAAGCCTATTTGAGATTTTAAAAGACAATTAAATCCATTAATATCGCTGAATGAAAGACTTTCGTGTTTTGCCAGAAAATGCTCTTTAGGAAGGCATACAGAAAGTTCCTCTCGGATAAAAGGCGAGCACATAAAGAGGTTGTTGCTGACGGCATATGGAAGTATTCCTATTTGGCAGGAACCGGAAATTACGTTTTTTATAATTTCATCAATGAGAGAAAGTTTTGAGGAAATTATCTTGTCGGGAAACATTTCTGACAGTGCCGGCGGAAGAAGCCAAAGAGGCACAGGGGCGCAGGACTCAACTGAAATTGTGCGCAGACTTTGGCTGAAGGCCCTAACTTGACTTACAGCGTTTTCAGCCTCGTTTATAAGCTTTTTGGCATATTCCGCAGCCTTTTTGCCGGTTTCGTTAAGAGTGATTTTATTTTTGCCCCTAACAAAAAGGTCAACTCCGAATTCCTCCTCAATATGCTTCATTGTGCGGGTGAGGGTTGGCTGTGATATATGTAATTTTTCAGCGGCTCCCGATAGAGTGCCGCATTCGTCAAATGCCGCAAGCTGTTCAAGTTCTAATAGATTAAGCATTGTTTCACTTCCTTTTGCTATTCATTTTACAAAATGCGGATTTCTATATCAATATTGTACATTTTTAAGTTTTTCCTGTAAACTATAAATCAGAAAATAAATTTAATTATTTCAATATTTTATATTTTGAATAGCAAAAGGAGGTATGTAATAGATTTTGCAATTATTTTTTTAGCTGTTGTATAAGAAACGAAGTTGTTGATATTGTGATTTTATGTTAAATATATGGGAGGAATAAATATGGATTATGTAACGTTGAATAACGGTGTTAAAATGCCTAAGCTGGGATACGGAGTATATCAAACACCTCCGGAGGATACAGAAAGATGTGTGCTTGACGCCATTGAGGTTGGGTATCGCAGCATTGACACTGCCCAAGCCTATGGAAATGAGGCGGGCGTTGGAAACGCTTTGGAAAAATGCGGGGTTCCAAGAGAAGAAATCTTTGTTACAACAAAAATATGGATTAGCAACGCCGGATATGAGAAGGCCAAGGCCTCAATTAAGGAGTCCCTTAAAAATCTTAAAACAGATTATATAGACCTTTTGCTTATCCACCAGCCATTCGGCGATTATTACGGCAGTTATAGGGCCATGGAGGAGGCTTATAAAGAAGGAAAGGTGCGCGCCATAGGCGTATCAAACTTTTACCCAGACAGATATATTGACATTGCCCACTTTGCTGAAATTAAACCTGCCGTAAATCAGGTTGAGACCCATGTTTTTCAGCAGCAGAAAATCGCTAAAAAATATATGAAAAAATATGGCACTCAAATAATGTCGTGGGGACCCTTTGCTGAAGGAAAAAACGATTATTTTAATAACCCTGTTTTAAAAGAAATAGGTGATAAATATGGAAAGTCAGCAGCTCAAACGGCTCTCCGTTTCTTGCTTCAAAGTGATGTTGTTTTAATTCCAAAGTCAGTGCGCAAAGAAAGAATGAAAGAGAACATAGACGTGTTTGATTTTGAGCTGACAAACGAGGAAATGGTCCGCATTGAGGCCCTTGACGGGGGAAAAAGTTTGTTCTTCTCTCATTATGACCCTGAAACTGTTGAATGGTTTATGAGCTTTGTTTAATAATAATGAAAATTTTTGGAGTTTGGCGAAATATGTTTTATCGCGGCAGTTGTTAAATTCTGAAAAATAAATATAATATTTGAAACGGTTCGAGCGCAAAGCTCGGGCCGTTTTGTGTAATAGGGAAGAAAGTGAGAAGCAAGAAAAAATTATTGTAGAAAGAAAATATTAAATAGAATTTACCGGCTGCGGTGAATTTTAAGCATAAAATGCTCTAAAAATTGCGGTAAATTAAAAAAGGTTAATTTATGACTTGAAAAATGCGCAAGATGTCCTTATAATAAGTAAGAGTTATTATTATAATAATACTTATTATAAGGAGGCTTATGTTTTGGAAAATCTGCACTATCTTGTTATGAAATGCAACGCCGCATTATCGCGAAAAATAATGTGCGGGGCAAACGAGCTGGGGCTTACATCAGGGCAGCCTAAAATTTTGGAATTTTTGTGGAATTTTAAAGAGGCCGACCAAAAGACAATAGCCATTTACTGTGAAATAGAGCAGGCTACAGTTGGAAGTATACTTTTAAGAATGGAAACCGCAGGACTTATTGTGCGCAAACAACACAACGGAAACCGTCGTTCTCTTTATGTATCGTTAACGGAAAAAGGGAGAGAGAAAGCCGAAAAAATGATGGGGGTTTTTAAAAAAACAGATGCTTTGGCGATGGCCGATTTATCAAAAGATGAAATAGAAATGCTGAAAGGCATACTTAACAAAATTTACAAAAATGTTTCTTCAGAGGTGGATAAAAATGAACAGCATGATTAAAAGAATTATTACACTTTGTGTTGGCTTAAGCATTATGTCTCTTGGTGTGGCTTTTTCGATTAAGGCATCTTTGGGAACGTCGCCAATATCAAGTATGCCATATGTAACAGGGCATATTTCAGGGCTTTCGGTTGGAACGACAACAATTATAATTAACTGGATTTTTGTGATTATACAAATATTAATACTGCGTAAAAAATATCAGATTTTTCAGTTGTTTCAAATACCGGGGGCCGTTATATTTGGAGTTATGATTGATATATGTGGATTTTTAATAGGCGGTATAAACTGCGGCAGTTATTTGCAGCAATGGATAGTGTGCGCCGCCGGAATTTTGTTTGTTGGTTTTGGCGTGAGCTTAGAAGTTAAGGCGAATTTAATAACAACTCCGGGGGAGGGAATTGTGCTTGCTATATGCAAAGTTTTGCCTGTAAAGTTCGGAAACATGAAAGTAGCTTTTGATGTGGCTTTGGTATGCGGTTCGATTATTTTATCCTTAATATTTTTAGGGGCTGTTGACGGTGTTAGAGAAGGCACTGTTGCAGCCGCCGTGTGTGTTGGACTTTTGGCGAAGCTGTTTGGAAGGTTCTTGAATAAAATTGACGTTAATGAAAGTGAGGATTCATCAAAAAATGCGGCAGAAAGTAATGCCTGAAAATATATTAAAAAGATTTATGAAAATTATAGTTAACTAATTTTAAAATGTTTTAAATAGTTTAATTTTGGAAATAATTTAACCGTTTGATGCTAAAACTCATCTGAGAGCATGTATGGCCTTAATGTATGTTTAGGTTTTGAATATTAATAATATTTTCAATTAAAATTAAGTGATATAAGAAATTAAATATGTTATGCCAAAATAAAGCTGGGTTGATGTATAATTATGAAAGGTTTTACATGATAAAAATAATATGTTTGAATTGCAAAAAGCCGCCGGAAATCCGACGGCTTTTAAGCTGTTGGGCAGGCTCGAACTGCTGACCTCCACATTACCAATGTGGTGCTCTACCTACTGAGCTACAACAGCAAATATAAAATAGATTTAGAATTTTGCGGTGAAAAAACTAAACCACCGCTGCCATAATGTTACGTTTTGGCAATATAAGAAAACACAACACAAATATAATATAATATTTATATACTTTTTGTCAATGGTTTTACTGAATAATTTTCAATACATAAAATTGCCGAAGCGAAAAAATTGTTTAAATATACAAGGCAGAAAAGTAAAAAAATAATTAATATGATATAAAAAATATTTATTTAATGGTCAACTAAAAAACGAGCGTTTGTAAGTTAAGTGAAAGTTTGCTTTTATATTACTTTAAGTCTGCCATTGATAGTTAAACCATGTTGAATTATAATTTTGATGAAGGTTTATAAACCAAAGGGAGGCGGATAATTTTGGCTGAAGTGGCTGCATTAAATGACATTGACGTGATATTTGACATATATAACGAATGCGTTAAGAAGCTTGACGAGCGGGGAATATATCAGTGGGACAACATATATCCTGACTATAATACTATAAAAAACGACATAGAACTGGGCCAAATGTATATAATAAGGAACTTTGGTGATATATTGGCCTGCGGGGTTATAAACGATGACACAGAGGGCTATGAAAACGGACGTTTTTCAGAGGAAAGTTTTAAAGTTATACACAGACTTTGTGTAAAAACCAATGTTCAGGGTTCTGGCTTAGGGGTTAGAATGCTTGAAGAGCTTGAGAAAATAATTTTTGACATGGGAGTTAAAAGCATACGCCTTGACGTGTTTCCGCAGAATATGGCAGCCATAAATCTTTATGCCCACAGAGGATACAAAGAGGTTGGCAGCGCTTTTTACCGAAAGGGCCGTTTTATTTTAATGGAAAAAATATTTTAAATTTTGTTTGAATATTTAAAACAGCTGAATTTTTTGATATTAAAAAAAGCCCTTCAGGGGGCTTTGATTTTTTATTGATAAGTATCGGTTAAATATAATATATTTTTCTGTATTAAAATTATTTATTGCAGAATTCATAGAATGTAAAAATTTAAAGCGCTTTTGCGTTTAATTCTGAAAACAGAAATTCGGCTAAATTTTATAATTCTCGGTTATCTTTTTTACTTGCTAAAAGTGATTTGCCAATTTTATCTTTTTTAAATATTTTTTTAACAACTATAAGCAGTATAACTGAAATAACGCCTATAAGCATTTGAAGTGTGTCAAGATGTTCAACAACCATTTGTCTTGATATTGCAAGCATAAGAACGTCTATAAGATTTTCGATTTTGTGGCGGCAAAGGAGCTTAACAAACTCAAGACCAACAACTACCGTAAGCATTGATGAGAGAAATTTTGAAAAGTCTGAGGATGTCATCAGTGATATATCCGTTTCAAGTATCTGACTTATAAGGTTAAACAACATAAATATAGCAACTATAGCTATAATTACTGAAACTATAAGTTCAAAAAACTGGATAAAGTTGAATATTATTTTTGTTATATTTTCTTTTATTTTTTTAATGCTTTCCATTTTTTCCCTCCACCACGGTTTGATATTTATATTTTTGCATATAGTGACCCGTATGTCAATAGACATAAATGCCGCGATAGTATAGCGATATTAACGCATGAATTTTACTTAATGGCGTATGTTTTTATAAAAACATTATTGCAAAATTTGGTAAAGATATTCGGCATTTTAGGAATAAGTATTTATATGGATTTTGTGTTAATAGTTGATTTGTTTAAAGTTTCTTATTGCAGAAAAACAATTTTGCTTTTGGTTTTGGAGGTTCAGGAAATGATTTGGAGATAACGCCTAAATTAAGAAAGGCCCTTAATTTTAAGGGCCATATAAATTTTATGTAAAAATTAAGGTTTTATCACTGAAAAATTTTAAAAATTAAAGTACAATATCGCTTATGGTTTTGCCAATGGCTATTATGTCGCTGGAGCCGGTAAACTCGAATATAACTTTTCCAACGCCGCTTATGTAAATTTCAAGTTCGCTGTCTATATCAAAAGTTCCGGAGGTTTCTAACGAGAACACCTGTATTTTGGAGTAAGGTATTGATGTGAAATCCTTCTTTTTGCCCGTTATGCCTTGAACATTTACGGATATAATACGCTTGTTTGTGAAAACAACATAATCTCGTATGCCTTTATAACAGCCGATTATTTCCTCGCCGCTTATAAGTATGGGAAGAATGTCGTCAGCGGCGCTGTTTGAAGCCTTTTTAAGCTTTACAAATGAGCTGTTTTTAAAATCAATCATTTAAAGTCCTCCTTAAATAATTTTTATATAATGACAATATTACAGTTTTTTAAAGGCAGAAAGAGCACCTTTAATTAATTATATCTAAGATAAAGTATATTGCCAATATTATTGGTTTAAAGGTAATAAAAATGTAAAAATGTATGTTTTGTGTGGGCGATTTATTTTAGAAATACATGAATTGGAATGTAAGAAATAATAAGATTTTTAGGAGTATGCTGTTATAAT
>CAJFUS010000168.1 GCA_904420235.1 Candidatus Neoanaerotignum tabaqchaliae | reverse complement strand
TATATAGATTAAAGGAGGATTTTTTATGGGAATTAATACGGATTTGCTTCATGCCCATCAGCTTCACGCCAGATTAACAGGCAGCTATAAACCACAGGCCATGGCCCATGTGAGCCCTATTTATCAAACGTCTACATATGTTCTTGATGATTTTGACAGTGCTGTTTATTTAAACCAGCATGTTGATGAGGGATTTGTTTATACAAGATTTGGGAGCCCCAACTGTGATGAGCTTGAGAAAAAAATTGCTCATTTAGAACATGCCGAAGCGGCCCTTTCGCTGGCCTCAGGCCTTGGAGCCATATCAACGGCGGTTTTGAGTATTGTTCAGGCTGGCGACCATGTTGTTTTTGGCGATGTTATATATGGCTGTTCATACACATTGTTTGCTCATGTGCTTTCAAGACTTGGCGTTACATATACAAGAGTTGACACAACAAATGTTGATGAGGTTGAAAAAGCCATAAAGCCAAACACAAGCCTTGTTTATGTTGAGACCCCTGCAAACCCAACGTTGAAAATAAGCGATATTAAGGCCATAAGCGATGTTGTTCATTCGCATAAGGGAATTACCATGATTGTTGACAGTACATTTGCCTCGCCTTATCTTCAAAATCCTTTGGATTTAGGAGCTGATTTAGTTGTTCACAGCGCCACAAAATATTTGTGCGGTCATGGAACGGTTACAGCCGGAGTTATAGCAGGAAGCAAAGAAAGAATAGACCGTTGCCGTATGCCTTATCTTCAGTGTTTTGGAGCAGTACTTGACCCATTTGCCGCTTGGCAGCTTATGCAGGGAATGAAAACCCTTGGAGTTCGCATGGAGCGTCATTGCAGCAACGCCATGAAAGTGGCCCAATTCCTTGAGAATCACCCTAAAATTGACCGCGTTTATTATCCTGGTCTTGAGAGCCACCCAACCCATGCCATAGCCAAAAAGCAAATGCACAATGGTTTTGGCGGAATGATGAGCGCAGACATAAAGGGAGGAATTGACGCTGTTAGAACTGTTATGAACAATGTTAAGGTTTTCAGCCTTGCCACAAGCCTTGGAAACGTTGACTCTCTTATACAGCACTCGCCTACAATGAGCCATTTTGACATGACTCCTGAAGAGAGACACGCTGCCAGCATATTTGACGGACAAGTTAGGCTTTCGATAGGAATAGAGGACGTTGATGACCTTATTAATGACCTTGACCAAGCATTGTCGCTTATATAATTTTATAAAGATGCTTTCCGGCGCAATTTTGCGCCGGTTTTTGATATGCATTAAAATTTTAATTGAAAAGAGTAAGCTGTTGAATTTTAAAAAATCAAAAAACGCAGATATTCTTAAAGGAAATTGATTTGCGGTTTTTATGTTTTGATATGAATAGTTAAGGTGAGATGTGAAAAAATTTTAAAAAGTATATGTTTTTCATTAAACTAATCAATACTTTTGAGAAAAAAGTAAACTGAATTTTAATTAAAATATAATTTTTAATTATATAACTTTTGTTCTGAAAATGCGTTTTATTAATATGAAATATGTTGAATATGCAATGTAAAAGTTGTATAATGAAACCATTATATAAAAAATATTAAATTATTTTTATTTATATCTTACAAATTTAGTATTTTTTATATATTTTTACAAATCATTCTTTTTAAGGAGGAGATATGATTGAGAAAGGTATTTAAAAGAGCGGCAGCCTTGGGCATAGGACTGTCTTTATTTGGTGGCGTGGCTGCTTACGGTGCCCACCCATCTGGATATTGGCCATATCTTACAGCTTTTCAGCAGGCACAGCAGTCAGGCGACGCAAACGCAATGATTTCAACAGGAGAGGCTTTGCTTAATTATTACAGCGGCCTTCCAATGGACACTGACACGGCCGGAGTAAGATATAATGTATATTACAATACATATTCTCTTTACGAGGGCATGGGAAAAATGCAGAAGGCTAATGAAGCCCTTCAAGGAGTTATTGACACCGGAACGTATCTTAACTTTACCGACGCAGTTATTATGGCTAAAGAGCGCATAAGAAAAATTGACCCAATGGCCGAGGTTTATACAGTTACAAATGCTCAGGCTCCTTATTATGGGGCTAAAAACGAGCCGACAAGCGGAGTTTTATATGGAAGGTGCTATAACGAGTCTTATGAAAGCGACGCTAAAAACTCTTCAATAGTTTCATTTTATGTAGAACTTGGCAGCGGTCATAACTCTGCCGATGACTTTGCTTGGAAAATAGACGAGTTTGATGATGGAAGCAAGGCTATATTAATCAATCTTAATTTTCCAAGCGAGGGAAACACAGTATCGCAGGTAAACAGCGGAAGCCTTGACGGAGCTATTAATGAAACATTATCATATATGGCTACACTTAATGGACCGGCCTTTTTGCGAATAGGCGGAGAAATGAATGTTTGGACAACAAAAACAACTCCGGCAGAATTTAAAACGGCCTATACAAGAATAGCTAATATGGCAAGGAACATTGCGCCGAATGTGGCCCTTGTATTTTCACCAAGCTATGCCTCGCCATGGGGAGAGGACATGGAAAGTTTCTGGCCTGATTCCTCTCTTGTAGACTGGGTTGGCGTTTCGTTATATTTAAATAAATATCAGTATGCCAACAGTCCTTCGTCTGCAGGCGATGTAAATGATATGTATTTTGGACTTAATCAATATGCTGATGCCGTTAAAAATATAGAGCATGTAGTTGATTTAGCTGGAAAATATAACAAGCCTGTTATGGTTACAGAGTCCGGAAGCGGTTATGCTATTCCAAGCGGAAGTGAGAATTTATCGGCTTTTGCGGCAAACAGAATTACAGAGCTTTATGGAACACTTAATATGGTTTATCCACAAGTAAAGGCCATAGTTCACTTTGATAAGAATCTTGGAGGATATACATATACTCTTAACGGAAACAGCACTGTTAAGGCAGCCTATGACAATGCTGTGGCTAATAATCCAACACTTGTTAAAACATTAAATCAAACGGCACCGTCATTTACGAAACTTAATGGAGCCAGTGGACTTTCGGGAAATATACAGTTAAGAGCTTACTGTGATGTTATTAATCAAAGTGTAAATGTAACATATACTCTTGATGGAGTTCAAATAGGAGCGTCATCGGCTATGCCATTTGCTGTTACTCTTAACACATCGTCAATAACTGCCGGTGAGCATACGCTTCAGGCTGTGTTTAAAGCCTCAAACGGATACTCGGTTACAAAAACATATACTTTAACAAAAGCAGCCGACGGAACTGTATCGTTTGCACAGAAATAAAAAATTAATGGGACGCCTTATGGCGTCCTTATTTTTTAAAATTTAGAGGACATATTTTATATGCCCTGTTTTTTTGTGGAATTTTAATTAATTGTGTGCTATAATCAAAAAATTATATCGCTTATGTAAAGGCAGTGATTTTTTTGGGAGTTAAAACTAAGGCATTGAAGGCGGCTTTTCCGTATACAGTGCCAATTTTGGCCGGATTTTTATTTCTTGGAATATCTTATGGGTTTTTGATGAGCAGTAAGGGTTTTTCTATAATATATCCCATATTTATGAGTCTGCTTATATTTGCCGGTTCAATGGAGTTTGTAACAGTAAATCTTTTGCTTTCGGCATTTAATCCGGTAGCGGCCTTTATTATGGCAATTATGGTAAACGCGCGGCACATATTTTATGGCATATCAATGCTTGAAAAGTTTAGCGGATTGGGACTTAAAAAACTCTATCTTATTTTTGGAATGTGTGATGAGTCATTTTCAATAAATTGCTCCGCTGGAATTCCAAGAGGAGTAGACAAAGGGTGGTTTATGTTTTTTGTAACGGCTCTGAATCATTTTTATTGGGTTTCAGGGGCTACAATAGGAGCTGTTTTGGGGAGCTTTATAACATTTGATACATCAGGTATAGAATTTGTTCTTACGGCGCTTTTTGTTGTTATATTTATTGAACAGTGGATTGGAACAAAAACACACACACCGGCCTTAAGCGGTGTGATTTTATCCTTGGCGACACTTATTGTTTTTGGACCGGATAATTTTATGATACCGGCTATGATTTTTATTGTTGTGTTTTTTGTTGCAATAAGGAAGAAGGGTGAAAGTTGACAGTTGCAGAAAGCGTTATAACAATAGCTGCTGTTGTTGCGGGAACAATGCTTACAAGATTTATACCGTTTATTGTTTTCCCGTCAGGCAAAAAAATTCCTGATACGGTTAAATATCTTGGAGGTGTTTTGCCTTACGCCGTAATGGGACTTCTTGTGGTTTACTCTCTTAAAGATGTATCGTTGTTTTCAGGAAGTCATGGAATACCGGAGGCTTTGGCGCTTATTTTAATATGTGTTCTGCATGTTTGGAAAAGAAATATGCTTTTAAGCATAGGTGCTGGTACGGTTTTATATATGTTTCTTGTTCAGGCTGTGTTTTAGATTTATTGTATTTTTTATGTTTAATTGGGTAAAAATTATCCTTATTTTAATAATTTTATGTGATTATTTAATTTACAGGTGTAAAAATTAGTTATTAAAATAAAAAGTTTGATTAATTTTTAAGAGTAAAAAACAGATGTAATGTGAATTCTACTGTTTTTTATAAATTGGCGAGTAATTTAAAAATTTATATTGAAATATAATATTTTTGTGTTAAAATACTGTTATTAATATTTTAATATGGCTTGCTTATCAAGAGTGGTCGAGGGACAGGGCCCTGTGACACCCGGCAACCGGCTTTTTGTACGGTGCTAATTCCCACGTATTTTAAAATGCGTAAGATGAGCTGTTTAATGTGACCCTGACGGGTCTTTTTTTATTACATCAAGAGGAGGAATTTATTATATGTCTAAAAGACTTTTTACATCAGAGTCTGTTACTGAGGGACACCCAGATAAAATATGCGACCAAGTGTCAGACGCTATTTTGGATGCTATTTTAGCCAAAGACCCAATGGCAAGGGTTGCCTGCGAAACAACCACTACAACAGGAGTAATTTTTGTTATAGGCGAGATAACAACAAATTGTTATGTTGATATCGAGTCTGTTGTTAGGGATACTGTGAGAGAGATAGGCTATACAAGGGCTAAGTATGGATTCGACGCGGATTCATGCTCGGTTATAACATCTGTTCATGGCCAGTCACCTGATATTGCTATGGGTGTTGACAACGACGGAGCCGGAGACCAGGGTATGATGTTCGGCTTTGCCTGCAATGAAACCGATGAGTATATGCCAATGCCAATTTATCTTGCCCACAGGCTTACAAGAAAGCTTACAGAGGCCAGAAAAACGGGCATTTTAAAATATCTTCGTCCTGACGGAAAATCTCAGGTTACCGTTGAGTATATTGATGATAAGCCTGTAAGGGTTGACACTGTTGTAATATCAACACAGCACTCACCGGAAGTTGACCACGAAACGATAGAAAAAGACATTATTGAGAAGATAATAAAAGAGGTTATACCGGCTCAGCTTCTTGATGATGACACAAAATATTTTATAAATCCAACAGGAAGATTTGTTATAGGCGGACCTCAGGGCGACAGCGGACTTACAGGAAGAAAAATAATAGTTGATACATACGGCGGATATGCCAGACATGGCGGCGGGGCTTTCTCTGGAAAAGACCCAACAAAAGTTGATAGAAGCGCCTGCTATGCTGCAAGACATGTGGCCAAAAACATTGTTGCCAGTGGAGCTGCTGAAAAGTGCGAGATACAGCTTGCCTATGCCATTGGTGTGGCACAGCCTGTTTCAGTTCATGTAAATACGTTTGGAACAGGCAAAATAGCTGACGAAAAGCTGGAGGAGCTTGTGCAGAAGAATTTTGACCTTACACCAAAGGGCATTATAGAAAGACTTGACTTAAGAAGGCCAATATACAAACAGGTTGCATCTTATGGCCACTTTGGAAGAAACGACCTTGACCTTCCATGGGAAAAGCTTGATATGGTAGATGTATTTAAGTAATTAAATAAGCTGTTTTATAAAGAACGGAAAGCCTGAAAATTGGTTTCCGGAGACCATTTCGAGTTTTGTGTAAACTGAAAAAACTGATATAAGATATGCCATTAGTTACCTTGGGCAGAACCCATTTTTAAAGGTGCTGCCCT
>CAJFUS010000167.1 GCA_904420235.1 Candidatus Neoanaerotignum tabaqchaliae | reverse complement strand
GCCGCTGAAATGCTTAACTTAGGAATTTCCGGAACCTCTTTTGAAACACTGCTTAATACCGGAGCCAAAATGGCGGCGGCTTCTATTATTTCCAGCCTGTGCGCCATTTTAGGCGGCTATGCCTGTGCAACTTTATCGGCACAGATAGGTAAGGACATGAGGGTGGCAATATATAAAAAATCCCTTAAGCTTTCTATTTACGATTTCAGGCAGTTTGGAACGGCTTCCGTTACAACCCGTACAGTATCGGACATTACAACTATCCAATTTGCCCTTACAAGCTTTATACAGATGGTATTGCCGGTTCCTATAATTTTTATTGTGGCATTAGCTCTTTCATTCAGTTTGGATGTTGAAATGGGATTTATATTGTTGGCTGTTGTAGCGGTTGTTTTTATTATAGCTTTGTTTATTATGAAAAGCGCCGCTCCGCTCTTTAAAAAGCTGCAAAAGCTGTTGGACAGAATGACTACCATTTTGCTGGAAAATATAACCGGAGTTAGAGTTGTGCGTGCCTTTAACAACGAGAAAAAAGAGGAAAAGCGCATGGGGGAGGCCTTTTTAAATTATGCCGAAACTTCTATTAAGGCTAATCGCCGTTTCGCTAATTTAGACGGACTTTCGTTTTTATTTGTGAATTTATTTATTGTGGCTGTCTACTGGATAAGTGGCAGTCGCATAAGTGCAGGTGAACTTCAAATAGGTGATATTACAGCAGTTATAGAATATGCAATTTTAGTACTGTTTTTTTTAATGATGGCGCAGATGGTAATTCTTACAATGCCAAGGGCTCTTGAGTGCTGCGAGCGTGTACGCGCTGTTTTGGAGCACACTCCCGAAATACAGGATTTAGTTGATAAAAATCCTGATTTGTCGAACAAGAAAAATGATGAAGTTTTATCTTTTAAAGATGTTTCATTCCGTTTTGCCGACGCTGAGGAGGATACACTGAGTAATTTGAACTTTACATGCAAAAGAGGCGAAACAACCGCTATTATTGGCGGAACAGGCAGCGGCAAGTCTACGGTTGCATCGCTTATACTGCGTTTTCATGATGTAACAAGCGGTTCTGTATGTTTAAACGGTGTTGATATTAGGCAAATGACTCAGCATTATTTAAGAGACCACTTAGCCTATGTTCAGCAAAAGGCTTGGCTGTTTTCGGGAACCATAGCCAGCAATCTTAGATACAGCAACAAAGACGCAGGCGAAATAGAGTTAATGCATGCGGCAAATGTTGCCCAAGCCGGTGAGTTTATCCGCTCATTGCCGGACGGACTTAACTCGTTTGTGGCGCAGGGCGGCACTAATTTCTCCGGCGGACAGAAACAGCGTTTATCCATTGCCAGAGCGTTGGTTAAAAAACCTGAACTTTATATATTTGACGACAGTTTCTCGGCTTTGGACTTTAAAACGGACGCAGCCTTAAGGAAAGCGTTGGCTTCGGAAACAAAAGACACCGCTGTATTGATAATTGCCCAAAGGGTAAGCACAATTCAGCACGCCAATCAAATTGTTGTTCTGCACGAAGGACGCATGGTTGGCATAGGCGCTCATAATGAGCTGCTGGAAAACTGCCCGATTTACAGGGAAATTTATGAATCACAAACCAAGGAGGCACAGGAAGCATGAACAGGACTTTGAAAAAACAGAACAGCCGCGGAACCGTTGTAAGGTTGTTCAGCCAAATGAAAGGTCAGAGTATTCGGCTTAGTGTTGTTGCCGTTTCTATTGTTATTTATATTGGCCTTAGCATTTATAATCCGATGTACAGCGCCGTAGTAATAGACCATCTTTGGCAGAGCATACAAGCGGCATGGAACAATGGCACGCCATTTTCAATTACATGGACTAATATGGGAAGAGAACTGACACAGCTTAGCCTGCAATATTTATTTACATGGATTTTCTATTATTTGCAGTCGTATCTGATGGCAAGTGTGGCCGAAAGCCTTAACTTGGAGCTGAGAAATCAGATAGCGCGCAAATTAAACCGTTTGCCACTTAGATTTTTTGACCAAAACAAAGCCGGAGAGATACTAAGCCGTGTTACCAGCGACTTGGATAAAATAGCGGAGGTTCTTCAAACCGGTTTGCTTAAGCTGATAGTGGCCATAGGCACAATTATAGGCTCGCTTATTGTTATGTTCTATTACAGTGTGCCTTTAACATGTATATTTTTGGTTTTTATGGCCATAAGCATGATAATAACAAAAACGGTAGCCCAAAAGAATTTAAGCTGTGCCGAAAAGCGTCAGGAAACCATAGGAGAACTGACGGGTATAGTAGAGGAGTATTACGACGGACGAAATGTAATTAAGGCCTATAACCATGAGGCTGAAAGTTTGGAGCAGGTAACAGCGGCGGCTGAGAAAAACAGAGCCGCCAACCAAAAAGCGGACTTTTTAACCAACTGCGTAAATCCTTTAATACGTCTGCTTACAAGGCTGGCCAATGTTGTTATTGCTATTATAGCGGGCAGAGCGATGCTGAACGGAACAATGACGATTGGTGTTGTTCAGGCCTTTTTCCAATACGTTAACCAAACGGCCGAGCCGCTTACGGAAGCCTCTTTTATGGTTAACTCATTGCAGTCGGCATTAGCCTCGGCAAAACGAACATTTGAGCTGCTTGACGATGAAGAGGAAATTCCGGACCCATTAAAACCGGCTGTTTTAGAGGGCGCCAAGGGAAATATAGCCTTTAATCATGTAAGCTTTGGCTATAATCCGGATTATCTGCTTATGAAAGATATAAGCTTTGAGGCAAAGCCAGGGCAAAAAATAGCCGTGGTGGGCAGCACCGGAGCGGGAAAAACAACATTGGTTAATCTTTTGATGAGATTTTATGAGGTAAACAGCGGTAAAATAACTTTAGACGGAGTGAACGCCGCCGAAATGTCAAGAAGCGGCCTGAGGAAGAATTTCGGAATGGTCCTTCAGGATACATGGCTGTTCAGCGAAACCGTAGCCGAAAACATAGCGTACAGCAAGCCCGATGCAACCCGCGAGGAGATTATTGAGGCGGCCAAAGCAGCTAAGGTGGATTACTTTATCCGTACAATGCCCAAAGGCTATGACACTATGCTTGATAATGAGGCGTCAAACCTGTCTGCCGGACAAAAACAGCTTATTACAATAGCCCGAGTGTTTTTGTGCGACCCGCCTATAATTATTCTTGATGAGGCCACCTCCAGCGTGGATACCAGAACGGAAGTTGAAATCGGCAAAGCAATGAAAAAGCTGATGAAAGGACGAACCAGCTTTGTTATCGCCCATAGGCTGTCTACAATAAGGGATGCCGACACCATATTATTTATGGAGAATGGAAACATTATAGAGCAGGGCAATCATAAGGAACTGCTTAAAAAGAAGGGAGCCTATGCCACTCTTTATTACAGTCAGTTTGAGTAAATATTGTAAATTAAATTGTTTAAATTAAAATAAGGGAAGAGTTCGAATAACTGAAATGTGCAGCAATACATAAATGTAAGTTATTTGAATTTCTTCCCTTCTATATTTTTAAGGTAAAAAGATTTAAGGCCGGCGCAGACAATTAGGGCCTAAAAAATCAGCGCATAATAATGTGTTGCCATAAAAACGGGAATTTTTATTAAGACAGTATAAAAATATTTTTATTGTAACATGGGAAAATATAATATAAAATGTTTGAAGTATAATATTGTGCTTTACTTTTTGGTTTTAAGAGGTGCTATATGAATATATTTGATATACTTGGGCCGGTAATGGTGGGCCCATCAAGTTCACATACAGCCGGAGCCGTAAGAATAGGATTGGCTGCGAGGAACATACTTGGAGAGGAAATTGAAGAAGCCGAAATAATGCTTCATGGCTCATTTGCCGATACCGGTGTTGGACATGGAACGGATAAGGCCATATTAAGCGGACTTATGGGAATGAACACTGACGACGAGAGAATATCACAAAGCAGAGAAATAGCCGATAAGGCTAAAATTAAGTATAGTTTCAAACCCGTAACTCTTAATTTTGTGCATCCCAATACTGCTCTTATAAGGCTTAGGGGAAAAAGCGGCAAAATATCCGAGATTCAAGCATCGTCAGTAGGCGGCGGAAGAATTTGCGTTGATTTTGTAAACGGCGTTGAAATGCATTTTTCAGGCGAGTATCCAACGCTTATTGTTGAAAGCACAGATAGGCCAGGTTTTGCGGCCAAGGTTGCCACATTTTTGGCTTTTAACAATGTTAATATAGCCACTATAAATCTTTGCAGAGTAAAGAGAGGCGGAAACGCCATAATGGTTATGGAGATAGACAAATCCGTTGAGAAACGAATAATAGACGGAATTAAGGGCTTTGACGATATACGTGAAGTGACTTATGTTGATATTTATAAAAGAGACAGGGAGTAGATATAATGGGATTTAAAAGCCTTGATAGCATTGTTAAAATGGCTAATGAAAAAAATCAAAGCCTTTTTGAGGTTATACTTTATGAGGATATGTCAGAAAGAGACGTGTCGAGAGACAAATCTTTTGGTGAAATGCTTAAACTTTGGGAAGCTATGAAAAATTCATATAATAACCACAGTCCTTCTTTAAAATCGGCCAGCGGCCTTGTTGGGGGCGACAGTGAGCTTTTAAAAAAATACGGAACTGAAGGCGGCTCCGAAGGAACGGCTGTATCAGGAGAAACTTTATGCGGGGAATTTGCCAACAAGGTTATGTATACGGCTATGGCCATAGCGGAGTCCAATGCCTGTATGAAGTGCATAGTAGCTGCCCCAACTGCCGGCTCGTGCGGTGTTATGCCCGGCGTGCTTATACCCTTTGCCGAAAGGTTTAACGTTTCTGACGAAAAAATAGCCGAGGCGCTTTATGTTTCGGCCGGAGTTGGCGAGATTATAGCCCAAAGAGCAAGCATTGCCGGAGCTCAGGGAGGCTGTCAGGCAGAAATAGGCTCTGCGGCAGCTATGGCAGCGGCGGCGTTGGCATATCTTATGGGGCAAAGCGCCGACATGGTTATGAACGCGGCGGCGTTAGCCCTTAAAAATATGCTGGGCCTTGCCTGCGACCCTGTTGCCGGCCTTGTTGAGGTGCCTTGTGTTAAAAGAAACTCTTTCGGCGCCATGAACGCAGTTATGGCGGCAGATATGTCTATGGCCGGAATTAAAAGTGTTATACCGGCGGACGAGGTTATAGACGCTATGGGCGAGATAGGCTCTCTTATGCCGGCGGCTATAAAAGAAACAAGTAAAGCAGGCCTTGCCGCTACGGATACAGGAGTTAGGATTTTGAAAAAACAGAAAGGGTTTTAACGAAAATTTTTTGATAAGCTGACGTTTATTTATGATTATAGGCTTATATTTAATTGATATTTACTTATAATTTAACGTTTTTTATTGAATTAAGCAAAAATAACCGCCAAAGACGGTTTTATTAATTATAGAAATAATTAATCCATTGGTATGGCTTTTTAAATCAGAATAGGGCCGAATTTTTATTTAAACACACTGAACCGAAGAAGCTGGTATTAGTGTTTAAATTCAATATATCTTTATACAACAGGCGGATTTTGTATTTCAGCAATGCATTTTTTTAAAGGCACATTTGATTTTATAGCTATCCAACAGGGTTTAATCAATTATTTTGTTATTCTTATTTAAATTAAATCTCTTGATTATTGTGCTGCTGAATAGCGCCAATAATCAAGAGATTTTTATACAGCCACAATATTTAGAGACTGCGGAAATTTTACTTTAATATTTAAATTGAGTCGGCTATGTCGTATATAAGGCGCTCGGTTTTTTCCCAGCCAAGGCATGGGTCGGTTATTGATTTTCCGTAAACATTGTCGTGTATGCTTTGACAGCCATCCTCTATGTAGCTTTCTATCATAAAGCCTTTAACCATTTTTCTTATGTCGGAATTGTACTTACAGCTGTGAAGAACTTCTTTGACTATTCTTATTTGCTCGATATATTGTTTTCCGGAATTTGAGTGGTTTGTATCGATAATAACGGCCGGATTTTCAAGCTGTCTGTCGCAATACATTTTATGAAGGGTTATAAGGTCTTCGTAATGGTAATTTGGTATTGACTGGCCATACATGTTTACGGCGCCCCTTAAAACGGCATGAGCAAAAGAATTTCCCTCCGTTTCAACCTCCCAGCCTCTGTAAAGAAATGTGTGTCCGCATTGAGCGGCTTCGATGGAGTTAAGCATAACGGAAAGGTCGCCGCAGGTTGGATTTTTCATTCCGCAGGGAATGCCTATGCCGCTTGCAGTAAGGCGATGCTGCTGGTTTTCTGTTGAACGGGCCCCAACGGCAACATATGAAAGCAGGTCTGAAAGGTATCTGTGATTTTCTGGGTAAAGCATTTCATCGGCAGTTGTAAGTCCTGTTTCCTCGGCGGCCCTCATGTGAAGCCTTCTTATGGCCATAAGGCCCTCAAGCATATCGGGTTTTTTCTCAGGGTCCGGCTGTAGGGCCATCCCTTTGTAGCCTTTGCCGGTTGTTCTTGGTTTGTTTGTGTATACCCTTGGAACTATTATGAGCTTATCTTTTACTTTTTCGTTTACGCCGGCTAAACGGTATATATAATCTATAACGGGCTCTTCTCTGTCTGCCGAGCATGGACCTATAACAAGTATCATTTTGTCTGATTTTCCTGAAAAGACATTCTGAATCTCTTTATCGCGCTTAATTTTTATTTCCATAACTTTGCTGCTTACAGGCATTTGCTCTTTTATTTCCACAGGCATTGGAAGCTTTCTTTTGAAATTCATTTCCATAAAATCTGTCTGCTGCATATATAATCACCCTCTACCATAAATTATCATACTTTAAACTGTTAAACTTTAAAGTATTATAGCATACTGAAAAATAATTTCAAGACTTTTTAACTATTATTTTTAATTTTGATATATGTATTTTTCGATATGTGAATTTTATTGTATAGAAAAATTTTTATTCAGTTAAACAAAAAACACTTGGGTGTAATTTTAATCGGAATATAGTGAAATAAAGGTAACTAACTTAATTGTATTGTTGTAAGTTAAGAATTAAAATTATATAAACATCTACACAAAATGCTAAAAAAGTGTTATAATTCTCAAAATAGATTTATTTGTTTTTATTAATTATTAAGGGAGCTGGGTATAAATGAAATTGAGCAAAGTAACAGCCATATATTTTTCACCTACGGGCAACAGCAAAAAAAGCGCTTTGGCAATAGCCGGCGACCTGAGCAGAAATGTTGAGGAAATAGACATTACAAAAATATCACAATGTCCAGAAAGCCTAAATTTTGGACCAAGAGATTTTACGGTTATAGCGGCTCCGGTTTATGGCGGCAGGCTTTATAAAGGTTTTGTTGAAAGAATAAAGCATATAAGAGGCGGCTTTGGAAAATGCGTGGCTATAGTTACGTATGGCAACAGACACTATGACGACGCAATTATGGAGCTTAGGAACGTGTTGATAGACCAGGATTTTATACCTATCGGATGCGCCGCTCTTGTCGGAAGACACACATACGGAGAAATACAAACCGACAGGCCAAATTATGACGATTTTGTGGAGTACAAAGGCTTTGCAAGAGACGTGCTTGCCAAAATTGAAAGTGGACGTTTTACTGTTCCGGCTGTGGACGGAAATATTGAAAATTACAAAGAAGGCGGGAACGGAGGTTCATTCAGACCGCTTACAAGCGACAAATGTGTAAAATGCGGTATTTGCGCTATGGAATGCCCTGAGGAAGCTATATCCTTTGACGATTTCTCAAAAATTGACGATAAAAAATGTATATCCTGCTTTAGATGTATACGCATATGCCCAGTAGGAGCAAAAAATATGGATACAGAGGAATATAATGCCTTTGCCTCTATGTTTTCAAAGAAACTGAGGCACAGAAGGGAAAATGAATATTTTATATAAAAAAGGAGGCCCCAAAATGCTTGAAATAGGAACGGAAGCCGTTGATTTTACTCTTAAAAACCAAAATGACGAGGACGTGACACTTTCTGATTTCAGGGGTAAAAAGGTTGTTTTATATTTTTATCCGAAAGACAATACACCGGGCTGCTCTGCTCAGGCCGCAGCTTTTGCATCTCTTAACGCTGAGTTTGAAAAAAAGGGCGCTGTTGTTATAGGCATAAGCAAAGACAGCGTTAAGTCTCATAAAAAATTTGAGGAAAAGTACAGCCTTCCATTTAATATACTTTCTGACCCAGAGCATAAGGTTATAGAGGCCTATGGTGTTTGGCAGGAGAAAAAACTTTATGGAAAAGTAAGTATGGGAGTTATTAGAACAACTTATATAATAGACGAGAACGGAATTGTGGAAAATGTTTTTACAAAAGTTAAAGCAGCGCAAAACCCGCAGGATATGCTTGACGAAATAAGCAAATAACAGAAAGGCCGGATTATGAACCGGCCTTTTTAATTTACAGAACCAACAGGGAAAACTTTTCTAAATAAAAATCTTATTAGGGGCCCTGCTATAAAAAGCTGAATTGGAAGGGCCGCTATAAAGTTCTTAGGTATATTCGCAGCCCAAATGCTTAAAATTCCGTTTATACTTCCCAGCTTTAAACACATTTCCGTTGCACCGTAAAAAGACATTATTACTGCCATTTGAATAACCATAATAGACGATATGGTTATAATTTTTGTTAAGGTTTTGCTGTTTTGTTTTAGTATAAAGCCAAATGCTACAGTCTTTGCAATTTTAGACACAATAAGCATATCAAAGAAGATGGCTACACAAAAAGCCACAGGCATTCCAATCCAGCCCTCCTTAATGCTGTTAAAAGAAAAGCCTGAATGTAAAGACACATTATATACGCTCATTACAAAAACCATAAAAAAACACATCATAACCGAATAAATTAAACTTTCTCTTTTATTAACCGGCACTAAAATTCCTCCTTAAATAACTTTGCTTAGATATGACGGGCAATATTATAAACACTATATTTCGTTGACGTAACACTGAAAAAAATTTTTGTTTCTTTATTTTAATTGTTAATGAATAAATATTTAATATTTTATTAGTTTTTTCTATAAAACATAGGAATTTTATAAAAGGGTAATATAATAATTGTATAAGTGTTACAAAATGCGTTTTGCGGTGAATAATAGCCTAAAGGCCTGTTTAATGCCGATAATTGTTGCTTTATCAGTTGTGTTTGGATATAATATCGGTATACAGTATTTAATTTTTGTTTGTGGTGAAAAAATATGGAAATGTATAAAACAAAGGCTTTTGCCAAAATAAATATAACCCTTGACGTTATAAACAAACGGTGCGACGGCTATCATGATTTAGAGATGATTATGCAGACCATAAGCCTTAATGATGAAGTGACTGTGAAAAGAAATTCATCAGGAGATATAAGACTGTTCTCAAAGGGCGTTAATATACCAAGGGACAACAAAAATCTTGCGTGGAGAGCGGCCGAGGCTGTAAAAAAAGCCTATAAAATATCTGACGGAGTTGATATAGAAATACAAAAAAAAATACCTGTTGCGGCGGGTTTGGCAGGCGGAAGCTCCGACTGCGCGGCTGTTATAAGGGGAATGCGTGAAATTTTTATGCCGAATAAACCCATTAGTGACTTTTACAGTATAGCATCATCTTTGGGAAAGGACGTACCATTTTGTATTGAGGGCGGAACGGTTTTTGCCTTTGGCCTTGGAGACCAGTTTAAAAAACTTAAGGATATACCACATTTTTATGTTGCTGTTGCCAAGCCCAACATATATGTTTCCACAGCGGAGGTATATAAAGCCCTTAAAATTGAGGATATAAAGAAACATCCAAACACGAAAGCTGTTATTGATTGTATAGATGCAGGAGATAAAAACGGTATTATTTCCGGAGTTTTGAATGTTCTTGAGAATGTTACGGCAAATAAATATCCTGTTATAGAAACCATAAAAAATCTTATGCTTAAAAACGGCGCTTTATCATCGGCTATGAGCGGCAGCGGACCATCAGTATTTGGACTTTTTAACAACCGTGAGGGAGCCGAAAAAGCCGTTTGCGGTGTTAGAGACATACTTGGCATAAAAGAGGTATTTTTGGCGGAAACTTTAAGTCCGCAGGCTTTTAGGGAGGAATTTTAATGGAGTATAAGTTTGATGTGAACGCTAATGAATATCTGCCTTTGCGGGAAGTTGTGTTTAATAATCTTAGAGACGCCATATTAAAAGGACAGCTTAAGCCGGGCGAAAGACTTTTGGAAAATCATTTGGCCGATAAGCTTGGTGTTAGCCGCACGCCTGTTAGAGAGGCTTTAAGAATGCTGGAGCAGGAAAACCTTGTGGAGCTTATACCAAGAAGGGGCGCGCAGGTGTTGGATATAAGCGCCGAGGATATTAAAAACGTTCTTGAAATAAGAAGCGCCCTTGAAGTTGTAAGTGTGCGACATGCCTGTCACAATATGGATGAGGAAGGTCTTAAGGAGCTTAGAAAGTATAACAGTCAGTTTGAGGCGGCATTTGAGGAAAAGGACTATGAAAAGGTTGCCACTGCTGATGAGCATTTTCACGACGTTATATTCCGTGCCGCCGGCAACGCTAAGCTTGTTGGAATAATAACCAATATTCAGGCGCAGGTTTATAGATACAGAATGGCATACCTTAAGGTTTATGAAACTAAAACAGCTGTTTTAAATCACCATAGACTTATAATAGCGGCAATAGAAAACCAAGATGAGAATGAAGGCGCCAGAATTATGGCCGAGCATATAGAACACCAGACACAGGTTATACTTAAATCGCTTAAAAAATAATAATTTATTTATAAAACAATATGTTTAAGAGGGAGGCGCGCGAATGCAGCCATTAAACAAAAGGCAAAACCGTATAAGACAG
>CAJFUS010000166.1 GCA_904420235.1 Candidatus Neoanaerotignum tabaqchaliae | reverse complement strand
CGTTATCCCTTTTTTCAATATTATAGTTATATCTGCCGTCAAAATCTTCAACCCCCGACTTTATATAATCTATAATCTCTTTATAATCTCCGCTCATATAGTCGCAGGTTATATACTCTTTTTCCATGTCGGAGCCATGCCACCAGCTGCTATGGGCAATGTCATAGTCCGGAACCTCTTTTTCAATAAAGCTTTCAACGGATTTGGAAAGCTCAAAGGGCATTTGATATTGACCGGCATATTTTCCGTCAATATAAATTTTGCATACGCAATAGCTTTGAATATCCATAACAACTCCGTTATTAAAATCCAGTTCGTATACGGGGTAAATAGACCCGTACCGCACATCACAGCTATACAGAGGCGCCCTGTTTAACGCCCAAACAAGGGAGTCTATGCTTTCCGCATTTGAAACGTCATATTCCAAAAAGTCTTTTGAAATATTTTCTTCGTTTGTATAGTGGGCATTATCCGTAACGGTTATTTTATCGGTTTCAAACAAAGGATATTTGTTAAGGCATATGGCATTCATTGTTTTGTTATATAAAATTTGGCTGTCCTTATATCCGGCCATATTCATAAACTCCCTTAAGGGAACAAAAATCCGATTGTCCCTAACAACAACATCGTTTTTAAGGGCGCTTTTACGGCCCGAAAACTCAATGTCCGAATTTTCAAGGTCTATTGTAATATACTGGGTATTTCCATTAACAACATACAGAATGCCGTCCGCCGTATACCTTTCATAATTTTCAGCATTCAGCGTATCCAAAAGGCAGTTTAAGGAAACATAGGCGGTGCCGGATTCATCAACAAAAAAGCTGTCGTTTTCATAGTCTATTTTATCAACGCTTCCGTCCCTATCCACAAATTCCGCCGCATTTTCACTTATTATTATCTGCTCCTTGTCAAAGGCTTCGCCATAGGCGCTGAACCAAGGCGGCAGAAGGCATACCACCAACAAAAAACCGGCGGCAGGCAGTTTTAAAAATCCCATAAACCTCCCCCATTTAAAAAATTACGGCCTCCAAATATATGGAGACCGCAGATACAAAGCTGTTTATTTGGATTGCTCAAAAAGCCATGTTCTCATTTCACTATCGGCATAGGCAGGCGTCCACGCAAAGTGAGCGCTTGGATAGAATATTTCGCCAGGCTCGTAAATTGTGGCGTTATACTCAACTCCGGCCTCATCAAGAGCCTCTAATGTTGTGGCTCCGTATAAGTCGTATGAAACAGCCGGGTCGTCCTTAGCGTGATAGAACCAAACGGCTACTTTGTCCTTAAGGTTAGCGGCCTTAGCAGGGTCAAGTCCGCCGCAAACGGCTACTACCGCCGCGAACTCGTCAGGATACTCCGCAGCCAAGGCAAATGAGCCAAAACCGCCCATTGAAAGTCCTGTTACATATATTCTGTTCTCATCAACGCTGTATTCCTGCTTAACCTGCTGTAAAAGGTTGTGCGCGGCAACCGTCCAATCCTGCATAGCATAAGGATTTTCAGGTGTTCCCACATTGTCGTAGCCTATCATAAAGTCTGTCCAGCCGTTGCCGCCCTCTTCCGTAATTTGAGGCGAAACAACTATGCACTGGTTAACTCCGGCCTCAGAATCCTTGGCCCAAATTGTGGCGGACTGGTATCTCTTTAAAAGCATGTCCAAAGACTGAAGTCTTTGTCCGGCTCCGTGAAGCACAAAAACAACTGGGTAATCCTTGCTGGCGTCATAGTCCGACGGAACATACAGCTCGTATGGAAGCGTAAGACCTGTTTCCTCGTCAGTATAGGAACGTTCCTCAAAGAGGGCGTAAACGTCGGCGGCGTTATCCCTTACAATATGTATTGTATATTCTTTCTGGCTTGTTCCGTTATCTACTTTAATAACAGAATCAACCGAGTAATCTATTCCATAGCTTTCATACTCTTCTGAAAGCGGTATAACATAGGTTCCGTCCTCATTCAAAGCGTTGCCGTCAACCGTTACCGTTGAGCCTTCATCGCACACAGGAGTAACCTTAACGCCGTAAATGTCGTCCTGAACGTTAACCGTATACTCTGTTACATCAGGAGAGAAATCCGGCTCCAGCTTTGTTCCGGTCATTGATATATCGGCCACACCAAGGGAAACAAGCTGAGCTTCCTCCACAGGCGCCTCCACGCTTTCGGCAGGCTCCGAAGGAGTTATTACTTCAGCCGGAACCTCTGCGGCTGGCTCTTCAACAGCCGGCTCGGCAGGCTCCTCAACAACAGGCTGGCTTGGCTGAGCCTCTTCTAAGTCGGGCACAACAAGAACCTGTCCTGGGAATATAAGGTCGGGATTTTCAAGATTGTTCATCTCGGCCAATGTCTGCCAGTTCGTGTTATAATTAGGCGCTATTTTCCACAGACAGTCACCTTTTTCAACAGTATACTCACCGGCGAAAGCGGTTGTTGCAGGCGCCAAAAGTGAAACCGCAAGCAGAACCGACGACGCTTTCAAAAATTTCTTTTTCATAACTTATACCCCTCCTTAAAAATCGCTTTTTATTAAAGACAGGAATATTGTACCACAAACTATTACGTCAGTCAATTTTGTATGGCAAAAAATACTTAAATATTTTAATTTTTTATCACAATTTTAGACAAATTTAATCTAATATTTACTTTATGTTACATTTAATTATTTAATCTCTATAAAACATAAACAAAAAAACTATTTTCCGCCTTTTTAAGGTTAATAATGTAAACAATGGCCGGTTTTTATATTAAAAAAGCGACTGCATTAATAAAGAAACCTCGCAAATTGGATTTAAAAATTTCTAACAAACAACTAAGGCCAATTTCTTGGCGAAAGCGCCTGTTTTCAATCCAATTTAAACCAAAAATCCGCATATAAAAAGGGCGTGTGCAAACACGCCCTTAAAAACGATGTTTCAAATTTTTGTAACAAGGTTGCCCTCGCCGTCAAATTCCAGCTCAAAAGGCTCTCCAACAATAGTAAGCCTGTCGCTTTTTTTTGCCTCCGGTATAAGGGCCTCCGAAATAAGCATATCCTCAATTTCCAGCGAGTTTTTAAGCATTATTATTCTTGGATTGTTAACATCCATGTTAAGGCATATAGCCATTGAGGTTTGTATACACTCTTTCTCGTTCTCTGCAATAAGAGGTATTTTATAAACAGAGCTGTCATGGTCCGTAACGGCGTTGGGATATGTATCGTCAAATGAGATTTGCTTGAAAAATCTCATTGTTCCAACATCGGCGCGGCCCATTCCCGTGGCGTTTCCGTGGGACTCCTCGCTAAGCTCAAAAATGCCCATTCTCTCAGACTTAATGCCTATGGGCAGCCTTGACCTGCCAACAACATTTGGGTCCATTCCGCCGCCGCT
>CAJFUS010000165.1 GCA_904420235.1 Candidatus Neoanaerotignum tabaqchaliae | reverse complement strand
TTCCTTTACTACCTTATAACATTAATCTTTATGTTGTTAAATCTTAATTTTTACAGTGTTTCCGTTTTGTTTCAGTTTTATTTTGAAACCATTGATTTTAAAAAAATAGGTGATATAATTACCATTAAGTTCCCGAATTAGAAAAATATTAATATTATTTCTTTTATTTGGGAAAAAATAAATTAGAACAATCAACTTAAGGAGGGCAAGTTATGGGCGGAAATTTCATAGCGGAATATCTTGGAAACATTATATCCGTATGCTTTACTGTTGAAACGGAAGGCGAAAAAATAAAAATAGGAAACGGCGAGCCGCTTTTTAACGTAACAATAAAAAAACCTATTAAAAAAACTGAGCTTATTACAAGCACTTCTTTGGCCCTTGGCGAGGCTTATATGCGGGGCGACATAGAGCTTGACAAAGACCTTTATTATGTGCTTAATCTGTTTCTTGGCAACATGGCCAAATTCAGCACAGACGAGCATGCCCTTAAAGGCATAATAAAAACTTCTGTTTCAAAAATGAATCAGAAAAAAGAGGTCTCCTCCCACTATGACATAGGAAACGACTTTTATAAGCTGTGGCTTGATAAATCCATGACCTACTCATGCGCCTATTTTAAAGATGGAAACGAGGACCTTGACAAAGCGCAGGAGGACAAGGTTGACCACATACTTGACAAACTTCAAATAGAAGAAGGCATGTCACTGCTTGACATAGGCTGCGGCTGGGGCGCTCTTTTAATAAGGGCCGCCAAAAAATATAAGATTAAGGGCCTTGGAATAACATTAAGCTCCGAACAAGCCAAGGGCTTTTCCGAGACCATTAAAAAAGAAGGCCTTGAGGATTTGCTGTCCGTTGAGATTATGGACTACAGAGACCTTGAAAAAAGCGGCAAAAAGTTCGACAGAATTGTAAGCGTTGGCATGATAGAGCATGTGGGACGCAAAAATTACGACCTGTTTATAAAAAACGTGCACAGTGTTTTAAACGACGGAGGTCTTTTCCTTCTTCATTTCATAAGCGCTTTAAAAGAGCACCCCGGTGACGCGTGGATTAAAAAGTATATATTCCCCGGCGGAATGATACCAAGCCTTAGGGAGATAATAAACATACTGCCCGATTACAATTTCTATACCCTTGATGTTGAGAGCTTAAGAAGGCACTATAACAAAACACTTCTTTGCTGGAGGAACAACTTTAACGGCCATAGGGAAGAAATAGAAAAAATGATGGGTGTCGAGTTTACACGCATGTGGGACCTTTATTTGGCCGCCTGTGCCGCAACATTCAACAACGGAATTATAGACCTGCATCAAATTTTAATGTCCAAGGGAATAAACAACAATCTCCCTATGTTAAGAACCGTATAATATTACTTAAGCACGGCAATAAATGCACCGTGCTTTTGTTTTTGTAATTATTTGATTGCAGTAACATAAGCTGTTTTTAATTAAGCGTTTATTTTGAAACGTTTTTGTTTTATAATAATTATATATGTAAAAACAGGAGGCTGGTTAAAATGTCTGATAAAAAGAAAAAAATAGCCCTGCTTACAGGCGGCGGCGACGCTCCGGGCCTTAATGCCGTAATATATACCCTCACAAAAACCTGCATACTTAAATATAATTACGAGCTTATTGGCTACAAATCCGGATACAGAGGTCTTTATATAAACGATTTCATGCCACTTACACTTGAGAACACAACCGGCATACTTCATAAAGGCGGCTCTATATTATACAGCTCAAACAAAGACAATCTTTTTGACTATAAGGTTGTTGAAAACGGCGTTGAGGTTAGAAAGGACGTATCCGACGTTGCCGTTGACAATTTAAAAAAAGAAGGCGTTGACTGTCTTGTTATACTTGGCGGCGACGGCACTTTAACAAGCGCGAGGGATTTCTCACGAAAAGGCGTAAATGTTATAGGAGTTCCCAAAACAATAGACAACGACCTTATGGCAACTGACGTTACTTTCGGCTTCAACACCGCCGTTAACATTGTTACCGAGGCCCTTGGAAGGCTGCACACAACGGCCGAAAGCCACCACAGAATAATAGTTGTTGAGGTTATGGGCAGAAACGCCGGCTGGATTGCCCTTCACGGCGGCATAGCCGGTTCCGCCGACATTATACTTATACCGGAGATACCATATAAAATTGAGAACATAGTGCAGAAAATAAAAGAAAGGGACGCCAGAGGCAAGCTTTTTACAATAATAGTTGTTTCCGAAGGCGCAAAGGAGCTTGGCGGCACGGTAACCGTCAACAAAGTTGTTAAAGACAGCCCCGACCCCATAAGGCTTGGGGGAATAGCCAACAAACTTACTTATCAGCTTGAGGAAATTATAGGAGGCGAGCACGAGATACGCCCCGTAGTTTTGGGCCACACCCAAAGAGGCGGAGAAACGTCGCCTTATGACAGAATACTTTCGGCAAGATACGGTTCTTACGCCGCTAAAATGATACATGATGAAAAATACGGCAACATGGTTTGTTTAAAGCATGGCGAAATAAGCTATGTTCCTCTTGAGGAAGTTGTCGGCGCTCAAAAGCTTATAGACCCCGAAACAGACGAGCTTGTTAAGGTTGCCCGCGACTTGGGCGTTTCATTCGGTGATATGCCGGTATACAGAAAAAGATAACTAAAAGCATAACCCTAACAAGTCTTTCAGGATTTATGTAAACACTGTTTACATAATTTAAAATAAAAGCTTTTACCGCAAAAATCAATAAGGGATATATAATCATATGCAAAACATGAGATATTTTCCCCCTATGATTTAGCTTAAGTAAAAACTTAAAGTTTTATAATCTCAAAAAGTTCATTTCCATAAAACGGCCCTCATCTGTTAAGACGAGGGCCGTTTATATTTAGAAAATTGTTTTTAAAAACTGTGCGTCTTAAGCCTCTGTTTTCCAAAGACCGTGTAAGTTGCAGTATTCATAAGCCGCCAATACTTTGTCGTCCGAAGATACGGCAAATACAGCCTCTGGTTTTTCTCCAGGAACAAGAGCTTTTTTATAAAGGGCTTTTTCCGTTTGAAGCCATATAGCCGTAATATAATGCTCCTCAAGCATAGGATGCTCAACTGTGCTTACCTTAACCGTAACCTTGTCTCCGTCTTTTTCAATTACCGGAAGGTGTTTTTCATGGGCGGCCTCAGTTGAGTTTGCCTTAACCTCGGTCATTTTCTGTCCGCAGCATACAAGAGGAACAGCAGTATCAACTACTACCTCTACTACTTTTTTACAGTGTTCACAATAGTATAATTTTAATTCCTTCATCAAAACGCGCCTCCCTGTTTGTTTTATACAAGTTAAAGACTACTGGCAAATTTACCAACAACCAACAATTCACAATATTTATAAAATTATCTTTCACAGATTTTATAAATAATCCATTCCGCATAAAAGACGGAAGTTATATTATTCTGGCTTAAACTCTTCCTTGCCAACGCCGCATATAGGGCAAACCCATGTGTCAGGAAGGTCCTCAAAGGCTGTTCCTGGAGCTATTCCATTATCTGGGTCGCCTACTGCCGGGTCATAAACATATCCGCAAGGGCCACATACATATTTCTGCATTTTAAAATACCTCCTTAAAGTAGATAAAAATAAATAATTTACTGAATTTAAAATTTACTATGTTTAAATTATATACCATTAATTTAAAAAATACTGTTGCAAATGCAACTTTTTTAAATTAAAATATATTTTATCATATTATTCCATTAAAAAATTAATGAAGAAAGGCTAAAAAATGGACATATCACTTCAAACCTCAGACCTGTTCAACAACATTTCCGCAGAAAGCTATAACAAAATGATGACCTGCTTCAGCACAAGCGTACGCAGCTATAAATCCGGAGAAACAATCTGCTTTTACGACTCAAAAAATAAAAAAGTAGGCATTGTCGAATCCGGAAAGGCCATTGTTATAAATACATTCTTAAAGGGGTCCCAAACCATACTGGAGTATCTTACAACCGGCTCCATATTCGGTGAGATATTCTATTTCCACTCAAACACCGAGAATATATCAGTTGTTTGCTCGGCGGACGCTAAAGTTCGTTTTATAGATTATACTTGCATAATAAAAACCTGCTCAAACGCCTGCGCCCACCACACTCAGCTTATAAACAACATGTTCTCAATGGTTTCTCAAAAGGCCTCGCAGCTTAGCGAGCACATAGACATATTAAGCCGACGCTCTATAAGGGAAAAGCTTGTAGCCTATTTCAGCATACAAAGCTCAAAGGCCAAAAGCCAAACATTTAAAATGCCCTTCTCCTTTTCGGTGCTTGCCGATTATATATCTTCCGACCGCAGCGCCATGATGCGGGAAATTAAAAAAATGAGAGATGAAGGCATAATAATCATAAATAAAAAAACCATAACATTCAACAGCAGTATAATTTACTGAAAATATTATTTCACGGCCCTACGACTTTATACATACAAAAAACGGAGAGATTTAATCCCTCCGTTTTTATATTAACTTATAAAATTAACATTTAAATTAGCCAAGCATCTCAACAAAGCTCTGTACCCTTGTTCTAACCTGCTCAAGAGACTCTGACTGCTGGTCAATCTCAATTTTAAGATTCTTAATATTGTTGGCCTTCTCAAAGTCCTCAAGAAGTATAGGATAATCATACTCCTCAGGGTCGCAGAATTTCATCATACAAACAATTACAGCGTCGGCGCCATGCTCTTTAACAAGGTCGGCAATAAATTTTCCTCTTGGTTTGTCACGGTCAATAGCAAGAGCGCAGGCCGTAACGTTCTGCCACTGTTTAGCAAGCCTGTAAAGAGGGTCGCTTCCGGCTGGAACGTCTGTACGGAACTGTCTTGACTCCTGAGCCAAATCATCGGCAACAACAGCTATGCCAAACTCCTCGAATATGTCAAGAAGTTCGTCCGGCTCTGCCTGAATTCCTGTAAGAACAACTTTTTTGCCCTTGAAAGGAACAACCGGCTGCTGAAGAAGCTCTGTAATAAGCTCTCTAACAAGCTTTGTATGCTCCGCTTTATCCATAAAGAATCTTGCCTTAATAACGGCGTGACGTTTCTTAGGTGTTATAATTTGAGGATACATAGCGGCAACGTCAGAGAACATTCTCATTATAGCTCTGTTCTCGTTGTAAACCTCTATGGCGGCGTTAATAGCGTCGTCAGTTATTGTTACGCCAAGAACCTTCTCAAGTTCTTCCCTAACATGTGCATACTCTCCAACCATGTATATATTTGAGGCTTCCATATCTCTGTTCTGTGAGTGAGCGAACTGTATAACAGGAGATTTGCCTTTCCATTTCTGTCCGAAACATTTAAGTGTATCGCAAGGAGATGAAATTACAACGGCTGCAAGGTCATCGTATGTGCCGTTAATCTCAAGCTCCATAATTGACTGCATAATTGAACATGCGAAAGCTGGAAGATTTGATGTGGCTTTTAAAATTTGTTTCTTTGTAGCGCCCCAAATTCCCATAGGAAGGTATCCTGTGGCATAAACAATTTCTTCTGGAGCGTAAATTGGAAGAACGCCAACAGCGCCCTTTCCTGTTTTTGCTTTAAAATCCTCCATGGCCTTTCTTGGATTTTTAGAAATAGCATCAAGCTGTGATATTATAGTATCAATTTTACTCATTAATAACGCCTCCTCTAAACTTCAAATCAAGCATTCTGATTAGCGGCATTCGCCATATTCTGCTCCATAACCTCTGCAAGTGCCTCAACTCTTGTATCAAACTGAGCTTCTGAGAAGTTACGAGGGTCTGTCTGGTCGCCGTCAAAGCTTGCGAAAGGAGTTTTTGTTCTTTCTCTAATCATCTCGGCCATTTCAACATTCATAACAGCCATGTTCTTGCAGCTTCTGTTGTTGTGGTAAAGTATACCCGTGCATTTTGTGTTTTCCATAACTCCGCCAAGAACGTCAACACGTCTTTCAAGGCTTGTGTTATAGTAGCAGCCGATATATCCGGCAGCCATTGCCTTAAGGTCGCCCGGCTCATAGTGGATTGACCATGCGCTTGGGTATGTTGAGCCAACCATGTTTGTTCCAAGAGCCTTAAGGGCTTTATATGTATGTGAAAGATATGGCCATACGGCTATTCCTTCCCATGCTATACGTGTTTTCTCTCCGCCCTTGAAAGCATCAATTCCTGCGTCGGCCTTAGCCTGAAGTTCATCTGCAAGAGTTGTGAATGTGTCTTCCGACGCATAGTCTGAACGGGCGCAAACAATAAGAGCCATAAAGTTGAATATATCAAATCCGTTAAGAGGCGAAGGAACAACTGAAGCCATTCCCATAGCCTTGTCCCAAGCGGCTATTGAACGCTGTGTCTGTTCCTGAACCTTGATAAAGTTCTCATAGTCGAAAGGTTTTCCGCAAAGGTCCTCAATCTGTTTGATAGCTCTCTTAAACTGAGCCTCAACATAATCGATGGCACGCTGAGGAATCGGCCACTCATAAACATAAGGAACGTCAATAACAACATAAGGAACCTTAAGAGTTACGGCAAGGTTTTCATACCATTTAAGAAGAACCTCACAGATGTTGTTGCACATGATAATTATATCAGGCAGCGGAATTCTTGGAATTTTAAGCTCGTCAAGCTTAGCAAGAGCCTCTGGAGTTTTGCCTGTAACCTTTTCCTCAACAAGAAGGTCCATATAGGCAAGGTTAATTCTTGAGTATGAACAGTTGTCCATAGTGTAGCCTTTTCTTTCGGCAAGCTCAAGAATCTCAAGAGCGCCGTGCTTTGCGCCAACAGCGGCGGCATGGTTTTCAGGATATACAATATGAATACCCATAGTTCTGAAAAACTCCGAAGGAGCTATTGAGCTTGACCAGCATACAAACTCGCCTTTATCGTGGGCAGCCATAGCGTCGTCATAAAATTTCTGGGTATAATATCCCAGTTTTTGTTTTGCGTTCATGCCTTCAGTTTCGTTCATTTAAATCCCTCTCTCCCTTAAAGTTTAATGTTTTTTAGCTTCGTCATAAGCAAACAGCGCGGCTCCCAAAGCTCCGGCAATCTGCGGGTTTGGAGCCACAATAACCGGCCTTCTAAGCTCTCTGCTTATAGCGCGAACAACTCCCGCGTTCTGCGCTACGCCGCCGCTCATAACTATATCGTCCTCAAGCCCCGTCCTGTAGGCTAGACCACAAGCCTTGCTTGCAACTGAAGCGTGAATTCCCGCTATAATATTCTCTTTAGGAACATTATTTGAAAGGTGTGATATAACCTCGGACTCGGCGAAAACGGTGCATGTGCTGCTTACGTTTACAACCTCTGTTGCTTTGCTGTCATATTCCTCCAGCTCGTCAATGCTGATTTCCAGAACTCTTGCCATTACCTCAAGAAATCTTCCTGTTCCGGCGGCGCATTTGTCATTCATGAAAAACTGGCTGACCATGCCGCTTCCGTCAAGACGAATAGCCTTGGCGTCCTGCCCGCCTATATCGATAATTGTTCTGGCCGTTGGAATAAGATGGAAAATGCCTTTAGCGTGACAGCTTATCTCGCTTATCTGCTTGTCGGCTCTTTCAAAAGCGTACCTTCCATAACCGGTGGCAACTATTTTTTCCATATCGTCAAGGCTGAGACTCAACTTTCCAAGTGCCTCGTCAAGAGCCCTTGCAGGACCCGACGAACCTGTTCCAACCTGAAAAACACTTGAGGAGACAATGTTTTTATTTTCATCAAGAATTACAACTTTGGACGAGGCCGAACCAACGTCCAATCCCAATACGTGCATTAATAAGCGCCTCCTAACCGCCTGCACCGCCAAATCAGGCGGTAATTGTCATTAAATTAACTAAAAAAGTAAAATAACTTCTTTGCTTTTTTATTATATCCTCTGCTAAAGAAAAAATCAATAGTATTAAAAAATATTTATCACCAATGAAATTTCTTTAAAAAATAAAATTAAATATATTAACACATTAATTTTATTAATAACTATAGTAAGAATAGAAATATAAGTCGTGTCATCAGCTTCACTTGTTGTGATAAGCTAACTTTGTAAAGACTCAATTTGACAAAAATTGTATATAATATATATTTTATAACCTAATTTTCATATATTCATTATATATTTTTTTATCTGTCTTTGTTTTATATATTTAAAATTGTTATTTCAGCTTTATGCATCACAATAAATTTTTTTTCATGTTTTTTTAATCTGATTTTCCGTATATTTTTTACTGTATTAAATTTAGTACCTTAATATTATCCTTACAATAAAAAACATCAGCAACAAAAACCCCGACCAATTTGTTATTTTTTTGTCATTTAATCAACTTAACCTATGCGCAGTAAGTCATATAAAAATATCCCCGCTTAAAATTACGGGGATAAATAAAAAATACTCTATTGTCTTGTCAATCCCTGCCTAAATATTTCATAGCGGTTCTTATTTCAAGCTCAACGCCGTATTTCAAAACCTCCTCATCAATATTAAAACAAGAATGGTGCGCCGGAAAACCGCTTTTAGCATCAGGGTTGCTTATTCCAAGAAATACCATAACCGAAGGTATTTTCTGGCTGAATTCGGCAAAGTCCTCTCCGGTAAGGCTTTTAAACTCCTCAATATTCTCGTCTGTTTCAAAAGTTTCCACACTTGACTCACGCATTATTGAAACGAGCTCCGGATTATTTATTAATGAAGGATTGCTTGGTATAAACTCAAGGCTGTAATCAAGGTCCATTGAAAGACATACGCCTTTAACAATGCGTTCAAATGTTTTAAGAACTTCTTCTTTTTTATTTTTCTCATCAGGAAAAAGAAATCTTATGGTTCCTCCCGCCTCAACGCAGTCGGATATAACATTTCTGGCGTTTCCGCCATGAACTCTTCCAAACATAACAGTTATTGGGTTCATAGGGTCAAACTCACGGGTTTCAAGGGTCTGAACGGCGTCCATAACCTTGGCCATTCCAAGTATGGCGTCCCTGCCCATATGCGGCGCAGACGTATGTCCTGAGCGTCCTATTATTTTCAGTTCAAACTCCTCTGTTGTGCCAAGTATAGGTCCTTGGCTCAGGCCCAAATTTCCAGACTTTATGGAGCTCCACAAATTAACGGCCATAGCCGCGTCAACTTTAGGCTCCTCAAGAACACCGTTATTAATCATCTCAAGTGCGCCCGTTTCCTCTTCGTTTGGCTGAAACACAAATTTTATGTTTCCCCGTATCTCTTTTCTGTGCCTTGAGAGTATTTTAGCCGTAACCATAAGCATGGCCATTTGCCCGTCGTGGCCGCTGGCGTGCATAACGCCGTCGATTTTAGAGCTGTAAATGCAGCCTGTTTTTTCCTCCACAGGCGAGGCGTCCATTCCGGCTCTTATAAGTATTGTTTTACCTTCTCCGGCCTCTCCGTGCAAAATTCCCACAACGCCGGTTATTGATATGTTTATAACGTCAATATTCAGCTTTTTTAAATAGTCATATATAATTTTTGACGTTCGATACTCTCTATAACCAAGCTCAGGGTTCTCGTGAAAATCCCGTCTTAAAGCTATAAGCTCACTTTCATAAGCCGATATTTCTTCCTTTATATTGAACATTTAAACACCTCTTAAAATATACAAAACCCATTATGCTGCCTTTTTTATTTTACCACACAGTCATAAAATATTGAAGTTTTTCAAAAACTTTTCTTTACATATGACTTGTTTTTGTTATATAATGTTATAAAGTAAATTCTGTTATAAAGAATTAAGTTCCGTATTTTATATATTTAATATTTTAGGGGTGGAATTGTGGAAAATAACGAGCATGTGCCAAAGTATCCGCTGCAAACACTAAGCAATGCTTTGGAAATACTTAATTATATAAAAGACTGTCCTTCCAGCGAGGGCGTTACGCTTATGGACCTTAGCAACGATATGAAAATAGGCAAAAGCAGCGCCCACAGAATACTTGACACACTTTTGGCCTATAATTTTGTTGAGAAAACAACGGGAACTCAAACCAGATACCGTCTTAGCTGGGGCGCCTTCAGGGTTGGCAGCTCCGTTCCCAAATATCATACCCTCAACAGCTCCGGCCACGTTCATATGCTTGAAAGGCTGTCAAGCAAGTTTTCGCTCAGGGCTGATTTATGTGTTCTTAACAATTATGAAACCACCGTTATGTGCAGCGTGGGGCCAAGGAACACAAAAAATAGTCAAAATCCTCTTGGCGAAAGAAAGCCTCTTTATGCCACTGCCGTTGGAAAGCTTTTTATGATGGAATTCAGCGAGGAGGAAATTCGCCAGTATTTTAAAAATATAACAATAAAAAAATATACCGCCAACACAATACTTAACTATATAGATTTCCTTGACGAGCTTCAAAAAATACGTCAAAACGGATACTCAACGGATAACTGCGAGTTTGAGGAGGACGTTGTTTGCATAGCCATGCCCATAAGGGACTATACCCACAAAATAATAGCCAGCATGAGCATAAGCGGAAGCTCTGCCCAAATGACGCCGGATAAGCTGGAGGAAATAAAGCCCGAGCTTAAATCTGTATGCGATGAAATATCGGATTTCCTTGGCGCTAACGTTTAAAAGCATAGCTCAGTTTAACGCTCTATTTATTTAAGTTTAAGAATACTTTGTTATAACCCGTTATAAATCAGGTTTGCCGCAGACACATTAAAATCCCGTTCCAAATGGCCGTAAAAGCAAAATATACGCTTTAGCGGCTTTTTTTATTTTTAAGCGCGCATAAAAAATTCCCCGTTTAAACGGGGAATAAAAAATAGGGGAACATGAAAAAATCATTAAGCCATTGCTTTTGGCGTTTTTGTTTTATAATATTGCCACTCCGTCAATCTCAAGATTGGCGCCTCCGGCTAAATCCGTTATCTGCATGGCTATTCTTGCCGGCGGGTCAACAGGAAAATATGTGCTGTAAACTTCATTAAAATCCTTCATCATTTTTATGTCTTTTACAAAAACATTCATTTTAACTATGTTTTCCATAGTGCCGCCTGCCGCCTCAACAGCCGCTTTTATGTTCTCAAGAGCGTATTTGGCTTCTATTTTAATATCGCCGTCGCCAACAATCTGGTCCGTTTTCGGGTCGTCGCCGCAGGCTCCCGCAAGATACACTATATTTCCAACCTTAACGGCCTGAGAGTATGGAGCCGTAGGTTTTGTGGCCTTTTCAGTAAATATAATCTCTTTTTTCATCTGTAAGCTCTCCTTAATTAATAGTTCTCGTCAACAATTCTTTTAACTATGTCCATGCCAACGCCGTTGCCCGTAACAACTATTGCAACGTTGCTTCCAGGTTTTATAACGCCTTTTCTTAAGGCATAGGCTATTCCCACACAGCTGGCGCCTTCCGCTATAACCTTATGGTTTTCCATAACATAGGCCATTCCCTTTGATATTTCTTCTTCGCTTACCTGTATCTTCTCATCAACATAATCCTTTACAATATCAAATGTATATTTATTGTCAAGGCCAATGCCTCCAAGAAGGCTGTCAGCCAGTGTAGGCTCCTCTGGAATCTCAACAGGGTGTCCGGCCTTAAGGCTTTCAATCATTGCGGCGCCTCTTTCCATACACACGCCTATAACCTTAACATCCGGAACAGTGAGCTTAAGTCCCAGCGTAACGCCGGATATAAGTCCGCCGCCAGACAGCGGAACTATGGCCGTATCTATCTCCGGCAGGTCCTCAACTATCTCAAGGGACATTGTTCCCTGCCCGCATATTATTTCTTTATCGTCAAAAGGAGGTATTACCTTTATACCCTCTTTTTTCTCAAGCTCGTAGCAATATTTTCCAGCGTCGTCCTGCGATTCCCAATCCTGCTTTATAACCGGATTCCAGCGGCTTATGGCCTTAACCTTGTTTTCCGGCACATGATTAGACATGCACACAATAGCCTTAACGCCAAGTCTGTTTGCTATATGGGCCACAGCCATGCCGTGGTTTCCTGTTGAGAATGTTGAAACGCCCTTTGCGCGTTCCTCCGGACTTAAGGAAAGTATTTTATTTGCAGCTCCTCTAACTTTAAAGGCACCTATGGCCTGAAGATTTTCCAGTTTAAGATATATGTTGGCTCCTGTCATTTCAGAAAGCGCCGGTGAGTATACAAGAGGAGTTCTTGTTATGTATGAGGATATTCTTTTTTTCGCCTGCCAAATATCCCTTGAAGTTATGCCTTTAATTTCCATTTGACACTACCTCTTCCTTCTATAATATAGGTTTATTTTACCCCTCCCCATTCTTTGAGGAGGGGTTAGCAACTGCTTTTAAGATATAAAATTTTTATTGAGCAGAAGCCTCATAAGCTTCTATTTCCGCCAAAAGTTTGTCAAGTATAGCGGCTCCGTCGGCGCCTACAAGCTCGCCATATTTGTCATAAGCTGTAAGGGCTTTTTCCTCAAACTGAGCTCTTCCCTCATCGGTTATACCCTCAACAATAATGTCTGGATTGGCCTCCTGAATAAGAGCGAGAGCCTCGTCATTCTTATCTCTTTGTATCTCATAGGCCCTTGGTTTCATCTCCTCAGCAGTATCAAGTATAATCTGCTGAATATCCTCAGGAAGTCCGTTAAAGAATGTAGGGTTAACGCATGTTGCCGTTACATATATGTTAGAGTTAGCGGCTGTAAGATATTTCTGAACCTCATAGAATTTAGAGCTTTGAATTGCGCTTATAGGGTTTTCCTGAGCGTCAATCATGTTAAGCTGAAGTCCAGAGTAAACCTCTGTATAGCTCATAGGAGTAGGGTTGGCGCCATAGGCCTCATAAGCGGCAACAATCATAGGCGACTGCATTGTTCTTATTTTTAAGCCAACAAAGTCGTCTGGAGTTTGAAGCGGCTTATTGCTTGTCCACTGCATAGCTCCCTCTGTCCAGAATGAAAGCACCTGAATGTTCTTTTCAAGATATTTTGCGGCCAAATCCGTGTTAAGGGCCTCACTTGTGTCCAAAACTTTCTGGGCGTCCTCCAAATCCTCTGGGAAAAGGAAGTGAAGTGAGAAAAGCTGGTTTTCAGGAACTATTGTGCCTGTATTTCCTGGTGAAATCATGGCAAACTCAAGGCCGTTGTTCTGTAAAAGCTCGCATTGCTGAAGAGCGTCGCCGATTTGTCCTACGCCGTAAATCTGAAGATTAATTTTTCCGTCGGAATTCTCATTAAGCTTTTCAGCAAACTCTTTGCAGTAAATATCCTGCATATCGTTTGTATATTCCTCGTGAGCCATTCTCCATGTATATGTCTGGTCTGCCGAAGCGGCCGAACCTGAAGCCGCTGTTTGTGTTTGTGTTCCGCGCTGGGCGCAGCCGGCGAAAGCGCAAACCGTCAAAGCCGACACTAAAACTAAACCTATAATCCTTTTCTTCATTTAAAATAACCCCCTTGTTTTAATTGCTCATCAACCGTTCAAAAACTTCAGGGCGGCCCTTATATGCAGCTCGGCCCCATACTTCATCATATCTTCGTCAATGTCAAATTTAGAATGGTGGTGCGGGTAGCAGCTCTTTTTTTCTTCGTCATAAATTCCTACAAAGGTCATAACCGACGGCACTCTTTGGCTTATCTCGGCAAAATCCTCTCCGGCAAGACTCTTAAACTCGTCTATATTGTCTTTAACACCGTATGTTTCCTCATCGGCCTCTTTTATAATTGAAACCATATAAGGGTCGTTAATAAGCGATGGGTTGCTTGGTATATATTTAAGCTCATATCCAAGGCCAAGAGAATCGCAGGTGCCTTTTATAGCTCTCTCAAAGGCGTTAAGAACCTTTGGTTTATTAATTTTCTCATCTGGGAAAAGGAACCTTATTGTTCCGCCTAACTCAACACAGTCTGTTATAACATTTCTGGCGCTTCCACCCTTAACTTTGCCAAACATTATGGCTATTGGCCACAGCGGGTCAAACTCTCTTGTGCCAAGGCTCTGAACGGCGTCAATAACCTTAGCCGCTCCAAGTATGGCGTCTTTTCCCGTATGCGGCGTTGACGTGTGTCCGGCTTTGCCCAATATTTTAAGCTCAAATTCCTCTGTTGTTCCAAGCACCGGTCCGGCGCTGAGGCCTATCCTTCCGGCCTTTACGGGGCTCCAAAGGTGAAGGGCCATAGCCGCGTCAACCTTAGGCGACTGCAAAATTCCCTCGTTTATCATGTCAAGGGCTCCGGCCTCCTCCTCGTTGGGCTGGAATATAAATTTTATGTTTCCTTTAAACTCGTCTTTGTGCTTTGCAAGTATTTTAGCTACTATAAGCTGTATAGCCGTATGGCCGTCGTGGCCGCAGGCATGCATTACATTGGGCGTTTTAGACGCGTACGGCAATCCTGTTTTTTCCTCCACAGGCAAAGCGTCCATGTCTGCCCTCAAAAGAAGGGTTTTGCCTTCTCCGGCGCCGCCCTTTAAAAGGGCTACAACGCCGGTTTTGGCTACGTTTTTAACCTCAAGACCAAGATTTCTAAGATAATCCGAAACTATTTTTGAAGTTCTGAACTCATGGTATCCCAGCTCGGGATTTTCGTGAAAATCCCTGCGCAGAGCTATAAGCTCGCTTTCATAGTCCATAACTTCCTTTTTAATGTCAAACATATTTCAGCCTCCCTTTTATCAGCCAAGAAGGAACAGTGAAAGCTGAGGGCAAAGTATTACAACCGCCGTAATAAGAATACACATTATTATGTAAGGCGGAAGACCTCTAACTATCGTTACATAAGGTTTGTTAAATATAGCGCAGGCCGTAAATATGTTGCAGCCGAATGGCGGTGATATTGAACCAATAGCGGCCTGAAGCGTAATTACTATTCCAAGGTGGATAGGGTCTATGCCGGCCGCCATGGCGGGAGCAAAGAATATAGGGGAAATTATGATTATTACAACAAGTGAGTCAACAAACATACAGCCTACAAAGAAGAATACCGTTACCGTAACAAGTATTCTCAGCGCCGACGGGTCGCTTCCAAGAACAATGGCCGTAATCATCTGAGGTATCTGAGCGTATGATATAACCCATGAGAAAAGCTGTCCGCCTGCAACAAGAACAAATACGGCGCATGTTACAACAGCTGTGCTTAATGAAATTCTGTAAAGGTCAGTAATTTTAATTGAGCGGTATATTATAAGCTCAAGTATAAGGGCGTAAAGCACGGCAATGGCCGCTGACTCTGTTGGTGAGAAAATTCCCGAGTAAATTCCGGCGAATATAATAACAGGGAAACCAAGAGGAAGTATAGCCTTTTTAAGAGCAACTCCTCTTTCAGCCCACGTAGCTTTTTTAAGCTTAGGTATATTGGCTTTTTTAGCGTAAAAGAAGCTGTATACGGCAAAGCAAAGGAACATGAATATTCCGGGGCCAACACCGGCTATAAACAAATCGCCTACGGAAGAACCTGTTACAACGGCGTACATAATCATTGATATGCTGGGCGGTATAAGAAGGGCTATAATCGCCGAGCTTATTATAAGGGCCGAGCTGGCGCCGTCGCTATATCCCAGTTCTGAAAGTCTGCCTCTTGTAGGCTTTCCAATGGCTACAACTGTGGCCTGTGTGGAACCTGATATAGCTCCGAATATAGTACAGGCCGCGGCCGTTGTTATGGCCATGCCTCCGCTTATGTGTCCAACAAATGTTTGAACCAAGTCAAGAAGTCTTTTTGTTGTTTGTCCGGCGCACATAATGTCGGCGGCCAAAATGAACATAGGCACCGAAAGAAGCACCGTTGAGGAAACTCCCGCTATAAGCTGCTGGCTTGCCATAAGCATGTCCATGTTTGTCATATAGAAATATAATATAACAAGAGGCGAAGCCACCATTGCCACAACCATAGGGAAGTTAAGCACAAGGAAGAAAAACATCAAAGCTATCAGTATTATGGCTATCATTTATCTTTTCCCTCCTTCTCGTTTGGCTCTGAGTAATCCTCAGAGTTTTCTCCAAGCTTATAAAGGCTTGATATATGCACATTTCCTTTGTCTTTAACATTCAAAATAAACGTTCTTAAATACTCTATGCCTCCAAGTAAAAATCCAAGGAACACAGGCACTACTGTTATCCAGTAAGGCAGTCTTAAAGCCGCTGTTGTACGTCCCAAATTAAGAACGCTCATCATATACTCAAAAGCAAGATATGAAACATAAAACATTACAACTGATGTAATTAAAGTTATTATACAGGTCATTATTTTTTTAGCTTTATTCCCAACAAGGTCATATACAATAGTCATGCTTATGTGTCTTGCCATTCTGGCGCAGTAGCCTATACCGAAAAACGTAACCGTAACATTAAGCATTGTTCCAACCTCTTCGGTAAAAGTCCAGCTTGAGTTAAAAACAACACGGCTTATAACGCCGCCTATAAGTATAAAGGCCATAAAAAGAACCGAAAAGCTCAACACTATTTCTTCAAACTTAGTTAGAATTGTGTCGAATAGTTTCATCAATTCTCCTCCTTCTTTTATTTTTTATAAGGGCCGTATATCTCAACGGCCCCTTTATGGAGATTAAATTACTTAACAAGAAGCTCTCTTCTGTAATGGCAGAAAGGCTCTGCTCCTGTTTCTGTAACAACAAACGGCTCGCTTGTGTCAACGCCGCAGTCATCAAGCCAAATACCAGGTATCATGTGGAATGTCATTCCTGGTTTAAGAACTGTTTTGTCGCCTGGTCTAAGGCTTGCTGTGTGCTCGCCCCAGTCTGGAGGATAGTTAAGACCCATTGAGTATCCAATGCGGCTGTCCTTTACAAAACCGCTCTTAGCTATTGTTTTGGCCCAAATTCTTTCTACGTCCTCGCAAAGCATGCCTGGTTTTATTCCCTCAAGGGCAGCTGTAAGTCCTTCAGAAACAGTAGCTCCAAGGTCGCGAACCTTTTGTGAAGCGTTGCCAAGAATCATTGTTCTGGCAAGAGGGCAGTGATAGTGACGGTAGTTTCCGCTTAACTCAAGTATAACGGTGTCGCCGTCGTTGTAAGGTCCGTCTGTCCAGCTTAAGTGAGGTGTTGATGTTCTTACGCCTGCCGGCATAAGAGGAGCTATGGCCGAATATTCTCCGCCGTATTCCTCTGTTCCGCTAATCTGCGCCTGATATACGGCAGCGGCAACATCGCACTGGCGAACGCCTATGTCAATCATGTTGTAGGCAACGTCCATAGCTTTTTGAACTATAACGGAAGCCTTCTTAATAAACTCAATTTCTGTTGGGCTCTTTATAATTTTAACCCAGTTAACAATGTTGTATCCGTCTTTAAATGTTGCGTCAGGAAGGCATCTTTCTATTGTCTGCTGACATTTAGCCGAGAAATAGTAAGCGTCTGTTTCTGTGGCTATGTTCTTTTTGTCAAGACCTCTTTCTTTAAGTATGTCGGCCACAAACTCGTATGGGTGTTTAACAGTTGAGTTTACATAGTCGTCTGTATATGGATAAATATTTCTCTCATCAAGATATGTTGTAAGTCTGGCTGCGTTTCCGTCCTGTCCGCGTCCAAACCAAATTGGCTGCTCCTCATCAAGAGCAACTATAACGCCCTGATGAACATAAAATGACCAACCGTCAAAACCTGTAAGATAGTTCATGTTGGCAGGGTCTGTAACAATAAGAACATCAATACCCTTTTCTTCCATGCTCTTTTTTGTGTTGGCAAGTCTCTGATTATATTCTTCCTGAGAAAAATATAATGTCTTCATAAAAACCACCCTTTCAAAATTTAAATTTAAGTTTAATAATTAACTAAAATTCCCAGATTTTTTAGAATTACAATTCTAAATAAAAGACCTTTTTAATTTTTCTAATTTTTCAATTCCGTTATTTAGAATTATATTCCTCAAATCTTACAATTAAAATTATAATTCTCTTGTTTTAAAATGTCAATAACTGCGTCAAATGTTTTTCAAATTAAACTATACAAAATTAAGCACTCATATTGTGTAAATATTAATATATAATTCTTATTTAAGGAATATATTTTCAATATATGGTAATTAGAAGCACTATTTTTTATACATTACTTATAAAAGTTTCAAATTGTACGAAAAGTTGTAGAATAAAATTAAAAACATAATCATTATTATTTTAACAATATTTAACCACGGTTATAAAATCCAATTCATATCCTGTTCAAAAACCTCATTATTAAATGAAGCTTTCTTAGACAATTCAAAAAGGGATTAAACTGATAATAAAAAACGGCCGGAAAAATCCGGCCATAAGCTGAGAAATATGAAAATTTAATTTCTGTATGTATAATAAGCTTTAAATCGGCTTGCGTGAAGTTGCAAATCCCTACACAAAAACCAACTTAAACTTAAAAGACTGAAATATATAAAGTAGCCGCTTCTAAGAGCTTATGCGGCGCAAAAAAATAAAAGCCCTCTAAACAAGGGCTTTCAACTGCGGATAACAGGAATCGAACCTGCACCCTCTCGGACTGGATTCTAAGTCCAGCGCGTCTGCCAGTTCCGCCATATCCGCGAAAAACAACCGTATAAAGTTAACCTAAGTTATTTTACACTTTCACAGCGGCTTTGTCAATTATTTATATCCGTTTGGATGGGTGCTGTGCCACAGCCATGCCGTTTTTATAATCTCCTCTATGTTTGTAAATTCCGGCTTCCATTTAAGCACATTTTTAGCCTTTTGGCTTGAGGCCACAAGCTTAGCCGGGTCTCCCGCCCTTCTTTTCTCAATTTTAACAGGTATTTTAAAACCTGTGGCCCTTTCGGAAGCCTCCACTATTTCCTTAACGGAAAATCCAACTCCGTTCCCAAGATTAAACACGTCGCTTTGTCCGCCCTTAGCCATATATTCCATAGCTAATATATGGGCCCTCGCCAAATCCGTAACATGTATATAATCCCTTATGCATGTGCCGTCTGGCGTGTCATAATCGTCGCCGAATATTGACACATAGGGCCTTTTGCCGTTTGGCACCTGCAAAATTATTGGTATAAGATGCGTTTCGGGACTATGGTCCTCTCCTATCACCCCTGACACATGGGCTCCGCAGGCGTTAAAGTATCTTAAAGCCACATATTTTATTCCATGGGCCTGTTCAGTCCATTTCATCATCTTTTCCATTGAAAGCTTTGTTTCGCCGTATGTGTTTGTTGGGCACGTTCTGTCTTCCTCATATATGGGAATCCTCTCCGGCTCGCCGTATGTGGCCGCCGTTGACGAGAAAACTATATTTTTAACGCCGTTTTCAACCATATTTTCCAAAAGATTCATTGTGCCATACAAATTATTGTTATAATATTTAAGTGGAGAACTCATACTTTCGCCAACAAGCGAATATGCGGCAAAATGTATAACGCAGTCTATCTTTTCCTTTTTAAATATGCCGTCAACAAATTTTTTATCCCTTATATCGCCATTATAAAACTTTGCTCTTTCCGGCACAGCCTCTATGTGTCCCGTTGAAAGATTATCGGCAACAACAACGTCATACCCGTTGTCAAGCAATTCATAAACCGTGTGCGAGCCTATATATCCGGCCCCGCCAAACACTAAAACCGACATAAAAAACACCTCTTTAAGTCTTTTGAATTATTTTACTCTAAAATCCCGTTAATTACAACAACATAAATTTAAAGGGATAATTGAATGCTTTTTACGAAAAATAATCACAACAAAACAAAAGTGAGGGAATGAGAAATGGAAACTATATTTTTTAACGGAAAAATAATAACAATGGAAAATGAACCGTATACAGACTGTGTACTTGTTAAAAACGGCATAATTGAGGAAACGGGCAGTTTTGAAAAAATATCCGCCCTTTACCCGTCTGCCCAAAAGCGCGATTTGGAAGGCCGCGCTCTTATGCCTTCTTTTATAGACCCACACAGTCATTTTATGTCCGCCGCCATAACACTTTTATACCCCTCCGTTTCACGCTGCAAAACATTTGACGACATACAAAGGCTTATAAAAGAATTTGTGAGCCTTAAAAATTTAGACAGCGAAAAATGGCTTGTACTTCGTGATTTCGACCAAAGCGTTATTAAAGAAAACGCATATCCAAACAAAAAAATACTCGACGAGGCCGCACCGGAAATACCGGTGGTTTTGCAGCACAAATCAGGCCACAGCGGCGTTTTCAGCTCAAAGGCCCTTCAAATATTAGGAATTGACGCCGATACAAAAAGCGCCGAAGGCGGAACCATTGAGATTATTAACGGAGAACCTACTGGATATATGGACGAGAATGCCTACATTAAATATATACAAAAAATCCCTCTGCCGGACAGCCAATCTTTGCAGGAGGCCATTAAAAAAACTCAAAACATGTATTTCTCAAAGGGCATAACAACAATTCAGGAAGGAATGCTCGTTAAGTCAATGGTTCCCATATATGAAAAGGCCATGGAGCTGAAACTTTTTAAAGCCGATATTGTTGGCTTTGTTGGCCCCGACGACATAGACAGCGTTAAAAACGTGTTTTCCGGCCATATAAAAGAATATAAAAACAACTTTAAAATAGGAGGCATAAAGATATTTCTCGACGGCTCGCCTCAGAATAAAACCGCCTATATGAGCAGACCATATATTGACAACAAAAAGAATTTCGGTTCCCTTACAATGAAAAATGAAGAAGTATTGGAAGCGCTTAAAAAGGCCGTTGAAAACGACATGCAGATTTTATGCCACTGCAACGGCGATAAGGCCTGCGACATATTTATAAACTGCGTTAACGATATAAGCAAAATTGAGCCGCGTATCTGCTCTCTTAATCCCGTAATAATACACGCCCAGTTTATAAATCCGGCCGTTCTTCCCTTCGCGGCGTCTTTGGGAATTACGGCTTCATTCTTTGTTGCCCACATACTTCATTGGGGCGAGCTTCACATAAAGAACCTTGGCTACAACAGAGCCTCACAAATGAGCCCTCTTAACTCGGCCCTTCAATGCATGCCCTTCACCCTTCATCAGGACACGCCGGTTATCAATCCCGATATGTTTGAAACCATATACTGCGCCGTATCAAGAAAAACAAGCGCAGGCAGGGTTATAGGCCAAAATCAAAAAATATCCGTTTACAACGCCCTGAAGGCCGTAACAATAAACGCCGCCAAACAATACTCAGAGCAGAACTCAAAGGGAAGCATATCAAAAGGCAAGCGGGCGGACTTGATAATACTTGACAAAAACCCTCTGGAGGTTTCCGAAGATGAAATAAGAAACGTAAACGTTATTGAAACAATCAAAGACGGAGAAACCGTGTGGAAAGCCGAGGAACAATTTTTGTAAATCTATTTTCGTTCTCCAAAAATTTTAATTGCGTATTAAAATTTTATTCAATGCCTGTTTAACATAAGAACCAACTGTTTTAACGGCCTATTATTATTTGTTTTCTGTGTTTCGGTGCAAATACCATATAATATTTGCATTTTCAATTTGTATGTGCTGAACTGTTATTATTCATAAAAAACCTCCTTTGTTTTCGTGTCCTGCCGGGCTCTTTATTATAACAAAGGAGATTTTTTATTGAAGCCGAAGCTTTTGCTTAATCGGCGCTGTCGTCGGATTTGTATTGCTTAGGCACACATATTAAGCATGCTCTTGATAAAATCATGGGCATGCTTTTCTTCCTTATTTTATATTTAATTTCAACCATATTAAAAACATAAAAATAAGGCCTCTATACGCCTTGGTATCCCCGTTATATATCGCTGTAAAAATCCTTTTAATTATATACTTTATTTCAAACAATATTTTTGGCGTGAGTAAAAAAACTCCGTTCAAATTTTTAAAATCAAAATACAATATTTTTTACAATAAATACTGCCATTGCTTAACCTTGCCTTTATTTTCTTATTAATATTGGCAGTTTTATATTTCTAAGCATAAAAAAACAGATTGCTAAAAGGCAATCCGTTTAGTTTATGAATCAGGAGGGACTCGAACCCCCGACCCACGGCTTAGAAGGCCGTTGCTCTATCCAGCTGAGCTACTGATCCGCAATAATAAAAAGCGGGTGATGAGAATCGAACTCACGTGTTCAGCTTGGAAGGCTGACGTTCTACCATTGAACTACACCCGCAACTCACAAAATATATTATATTTATTATGAGCCATTTTGTCAACTATTTTTTTATTATTTTTTCAAATTTTTTTATTTTATCAAAAACTTTCCAAACGCCTCACTTTTCCCTGGCCCAAATACTCATAAACAATAAAGTCGTTTATGCCGCAGTCCTCAAGGTTCAATATGCCAAAAGTTGGAAAGCTTGTGCTTCTTGGAAGGGACAGGCTGCCGGGATTAACGGCCATTATGCCGTTATACATTTCATAAGCCGGAACATGGGTATGGCCAAAAATAACTATATCGGCGTTTTTTTCATCTGCCCAAAGGCAAAGCCTTAATAGG
>CAJFUS010000164.1 GCA_904420235.1 Candidatus Neoanaerotignum tabaqchaliae | reverse complement strand
TAAAGGTTTTATGCAGTTGGCGGATTGTTATTACACGTTTACGTGTTACGCAAGGAACATAGGGCTATGCCCGCATAAGAAAAACCCCCAGTTTTACTGGGGGATAGTTTTTAAATGCGTTATACCATTACTCATTTTTAACTGTCGTGTTTGCTTGAATGTCGTCGTCATTTTTCGATTCCTCAAGAAGCCGCATTCCTGCGGTGCTTGTTACGGGAAGAGTGAAAAGAATGGACTGCGCTTTGCTTTCTAAGCCGGCATTTTCCATTATGGATTTCATTACGGCGTTTTTAATTTCGCTTTTAACAACAATAAAAACCATTTCGCGCTCGTTTACAAGAGATACGCCAAGAAAGTTTTCGGCTCCCGCCATGCCAACGCCTTTAGCGTGTATAACAGTGCCGCCGCCGGCCTCGGCTTTGCGGGCAGCGTCCATAATCATGCCTGTATAGCCTTGATTGGCTATAACAATAAGCAGTTCATATTTTGTGTTTTTCAATGTGGATTCCTCCCCCTTTTGAAAGTTCTGCTTTTCGGTTAGGAAAAATAATGCCTTTTTGCCGCCTATACTGCTTAAAGGTATTATAAACGCTATGCCGGTTCCGGGAACATCAATTTTGATTTGGCTTTCAAGGGCTTTTTTTATATTTTTCCAAGTTTCTCCGGTAACAACTGAAAATATCATTACTTTTTCTGTTTTTTCAAGTCCAAGATAATTAAGTGTTTCGTTTACGGCAGTTCCAGAGCAAACAGTGTTTAACGCCACCTCGGCGCCGTAACGGGCATATATGGAAGTGAAAACTTTAGCGGAGGTTCTTTCTGTTATTGATACCATTAAATATAACTCGCTCATTATTTCCTCCTCTCAATAATATGGCTTTAAAGCTCTATAATAGCGTTGTCATCAAGATTGTCAAGGGTATAGTCCACAGCAGGCTGAGCTTTAGGACTATATTTTTTCTTAATTTGATATATTAATCCCAACACCTGTATTGTAATAAGCGGTGTCATAGCTACCATTGCCACAACTCCAAAGGCGTCCGTAACTATGTTTCCGCCTACTGCTACGCAGGCGCCCTGAGCCAAAGGAAGAAGGAATGTGGCTGTCATAGGGCCGGAGGCAACTCCGCCGGAGTCAAAGGCTATGGCTGTGAAGAGCTTAGGAACAAAAAATGACAGCGTAAGAGCTATGGCATAGCCGGGTATAAGAAGATACATTATTGATATTCCGGTAAGCACTCTTAATATAGCCAAGCCTACGGAAGCAGCCACTCCTATTGAAAGGCTCATGCTCATGGCTATGGCTGGTATAGCGCCGTCTGTCATTTCCTCAACCTGTTTGTTTAAAACATAAACAGCAGGCTCCGCTCTTACTATAAAAAATCCTATAATCATTCCAACGGGAATTAAAAGCCATTTATACTCGGCCGAGGCCATTACCTGGCCTATATAATTTCCGGCGGGCATAAAACCTATGTTTGCTCCGGTTAAAAATAAAACAAGACCTATATATGTATAAATCATGCCAACTATTATTTTTTTAAGGTTTCTCATGTCAAGCTTTAAAACAAATACTTGGAATATTCCGAAAAACAGTATTATAGGAAATAATGAAATTGCTATTTCTTTAAAATATGTAGGAAGCCCAACCATAAATAAATTCCAAAGTTCTTTTGAATTGGCGATTTCTGGAATTGAAGGAGCCACATAGGCACTTTCGTTTGGTTTATAAATCATTCCCAATAAAAGCACTGCAAGTATTGGCCCTACAGAACACAGGGCCACAAGGCCGAAGCTGTCGTTTGAGGCATGTCGGTCGTTACGCACCGATGAGATACCTACGCCAAGGGCCATAATAAACGGAACAGTCATAGGTCCTGTTGTAACTCCGCCTGAGTCGAAAGCTACAGCCCAAAAGCTTGATGGCACAAAAAAGGATAAAACAAAAACAAAAATATAAAGTCCAACAAGCATATAGGAAAGAGGTATGCCAAAAAGCATTCTTATTTGAGCCACAACAAGAAAAATACCAACGCCTATGGCAACGGAAACTATTATAATTATGTTTGGTATTGACGGAACCTGCTGGGCCAAAACCTGAAGGTCAGGCTCTGAAACAGTTATAATAAAGCCTAATATAAATCCAAGAAGAATAATGATAAAAAGATTTTTGCTTTTTGTCATGGCGGCTCCAACGTGCTCGCCCATGGGAGTCATGCTTATTTCAGCGCCAAGAGTGAAAAACATTGTTCCAATAATAATCATTGCGGCGCCCATTAAAAAACACAGCAGAATGCTTGGGGATATGGGAGCTATTGAAAAGCACAGTATCATAACAATGCCTATAACGGGCAAAACAGAGTTCATGGCTTCCGACAGCTTCTCTTTTAATTTTGCCAAAGAGTCTTTCATATAACATCTCCTTTTTATTTATTCAGGCGTTTTAAAAGGCGGCCCGTAAGCCTTGAATTAGTTATTGAGTATACTCAATATTAGTATAACATAATGTTGTTAATATTTAAATTAAAAATAGACTAAAATTTTGTTGGAGTTTATAAAGATGATTTCTTAATTTATATGTGTTTTTACTTAAATAATGATTTTTAGAAATTTAAAATAGAAACAATGGATGAAATAAATCTATAATTAAATTTAATTTTTTTAGTTTATTATCTTGGCGTTTAACATAAAATAACAGCGGTTCAGATATATGGCCTATAAAAATATGCGCGAATTATATTTAAACCGCTGTAAGTTGCTTTTGATGAAATTATATATTTTTACTCTCTAATTAATATTTCTTCAATTTCAGCTACATACATTGTGTGGAAGTCTTTTTGAGGATACCACTTGTCTATAAGAGTTTTGTCAATAAAGCTTTCCATTTCAAGCTTTTGTGCAAAAAGTTTGCGGCATATAATAACAATTTTACTGTCATCAAAATAAGGTGTGTTGTTAGTGTGTGATATTTTGAGACCGGTTTTGGCTATTTTGTCCTCGTCCCTTCCGGAAACGGTGCCAAAGTAGTTAAGTTCTTTTCTGTATTTGTCTCCCAAAACTGAAAGAGAGAACCTGTCGGAGAAGTCAACGAATTCCTTTGTATATCTTTGCGGCCTTATAAATACAAAGGCGGCAGGCTTGCCCCACATTATGCCAGCACCTCCCCATGAGGCCGTCATGGCGTTTGCCTTTCCCTCTTTTTCGGCGGCCACAAGAAGCCAGTCTTTTCCTATCATGTTAAATATGTTTTCGTTAAATTCCTCTGCTTTAATTGTTTTAAACATAATCAATTCCCCCTGCGTAATTTTAAATCATAAACAAAACTTTCAGGTATTTTAAGATTGCCTTTGCCTATGCCTATATATATTCCGGCTTTATTAAGACCATGATAGTCGCTTCCGCCGCTGAAGGCATAGCCGTGCTTTTTGGCTATGGCTGTAACTTTTGCCTCCTGTTCTGCGGTATAGGTTGAGTACATAACCTCCATTGCCTCCATGCCTATTTTTCTAAGGCTTTCGGCCATAAGGTCTATCTGTTCAAATGTAAGACCGTAAAGTGTGGAATGTGCCAATACGGGAACGCCGCCGGCATTTTTTATAAGTTCTATACACTCTTTGGGAGTGGGAAGAATTCTTGGCACATATCCGGGCATTCCGGAGGATATATATTTGGCAAAGGCCTCTTTTTTATCCTTTACATAGCCTTTTTTAACCATAAGAAGGGCGTAGTGGGTTCGAGAGCAGCTGTCGCGTCCCGCGACCTCTCTAAGTTCATCATATGTCATAGGAAAGCCAAGTTCCGTAAGACGTTTTGTCATTTTTTTGTTGCGCTCCACTCTGTCATTTAAAATTTGACGTGTTTTATCCAAAAGAGCGCTGTTGCCGCTGTCTATAAAAAGCCCAACTATGTGAATTTCCTTAGTGCGTTCAATAAACGGGGCCGAGAAATAGCTTGCCAGCTCTATGCCGCTTATTGTTTCTATACCGTATTTTTTTCCTGCGGCAACAAACTGGTCTATGCCGTATACACAGTCGTGGTCGGTAAGGGCTACTGATGAGAGGCCTGCCTTTTTGGCCTTTTCAACTATTGTTTCAGGGCTGTCCGTTCCGTCGGAAAAAGTGGAGTGGGTGTGAAGGTCTGTAAAGCCCAATTTGTTAATCATTTTAAAAACCTCCTCTATATTATATTTAAGCACAAACCTTTTTTAAGGGCAACGAATATTTTTATTATTTCCAAAGTACAATTATAAAAAAGGCGTAAAGAGGGTATTTGAATTGAGACCTAAAAAAACAGGAGCGGCGGGAGCTGTTATACCGCCTGCCACATCTAAAGGGCCGGTTGCATATTTTATATGGGCCGCCGCAGTTTCCATAGCCATAACGGCTGCCGCGTTTATAGTATGCGCTGTTGTTTTAACCTACACTCAGTTTGACGAAAGCATTGTGCCTAAAATCTCATTTGCCGTTACTGCCATAAGCTCGTTAGCGGCCGGCTTTATAGCCTCAAGAGGCGTTAAAGGCAAGGGAATGATATATGGAGCTTTAGCCGGAGCGGTTTACATAGCCATAGTTATGGCGGTGCTTTGTTTTTCCCAAAACGGCTTTGTTTTTTCATTAAACAGGGCGGCCGGAATTGCCGCGGCCGTAATTTGCGGAGCCATAGGCGGAGTTTTGGGTATTAATACGAAAAAATAACTTTTCAAAACATATTAAACATGTTATAATGTGCCATGAAAATGTGTTTATGATTTTGGTGCAAAGGGGGATAAAAATAATGAAGCACGTTAAGACAATGAATACTTCTATGCTTAAAAACACTATGGCAAAGGGTGGATGCGGCGAGTGCCAAACTTCTTGCCAGTCTGCCTGCAAAACATCTTGTACTGTAGCAAATCAGGCTTGTGAAAACAGATAATCTGCCTGTTTAAGTTAAAAATGATTTTGCGCCAAAACCCCGGTTTGCGGAATCGGGGTTTTGTTTTGATTTTTAAAAATCTGCATTTTTACATAACCAACATCAGTTTTAATGATATATTTTTGGAGAGGAAGCAAACAGATGATTCATAAGTTCAGCATGAATGGCGTTAATGTTGTTATTGACGTTTTCAGCGGCGCCGTGCATGTAGCCGATGATATAATGTACGATATTGTTGACGCCTATGAGAGCGGAAACAGAGATGATATACATAAAGCTTTTGACGGAAAATATCAGCCTAAGGAGCTTGACGAGACAATGGACGAGCTTGATTCTCTTAGAGCCGAAGATATGCTTTACTCAAAGGATATTTATGAGAATGTGCTTGATTTTATAGACGCAAGAGAGCCGGTTGTAAAAGCCCTTTGCCTACATATAGCCCATGACTGCAACCTTAAATGCAAATACTGTTTTGCCGAGGAAGGCGAATATCATGGACATAGAGCTCTTATGAGTTCAGAGGTGGGCAGGGCCGCAATAGATTTTCTTATTAAAAACTCCGGCAAAAGAAGAAACCTTGAGGTTGACTTTTTCGGCGGAGAACCTTTAATGAACTTTGACGTTGTTAAAGACATTGTTGAGTACGGACGTCAGCAAGAAAAGATTTATGACAAAAATTTCAGGTTCACAATAACAACAAACGGAGTTTTGCTTAATGACGACATTCTTGAATATATAAACAAAAATATGCACAATGTTGTTATAAGTCTTGACGGAAGAAAAGAAATTAACGATATGATGCGTCCTAGGGCCGGCGGACAGGGAAGCTATGACCTTATAGTGCCTAAATTCCAAAAACTTGCGGAAAGCAGAAATCAAACGGATTATTATATAAGAGGAACATTCACAAGGCATAACCTTGATTTTTCAAAGGACGTGCTTCATATGGCCGATTTGGGCTTTAAACAGATTTCTGTTGAGCCGGTTGTTGGAAGCGACGATACGGATTACGCCATACGCGAGGAAGATATACCGGCGGTGTGCAAAGAGTATGAAAAATTGGCGGCCGAGCTTTACGAAAGGCATAAAAAGGGAGGAAAAGAGGATTTTAATTTCTTCCACTTTAACATAGACCTTAAGGGCGGACCATGTGTTGTTAAAAGACTTGTGGGCTGCGGTTCCGGAACGGAGTATCTTTCGGTTACGCCGGAAGGTAAACTATATCCATGCCACCAGTTTGTTGGCCTTGAAGGCTTTGAAATGGGCAGTGTGTTTGATGGACTTAAAAATTTTGAGCTTAGGGATAAGTTTTCAAAATGCAACGTATACGCTAAAGAGGAATGCGGAAAGTGTTGGGCCAGATTCTATTGCAGCGGAGGCTGTGCTGCCAATGCCTATCAGCTTGAAGGCGATATATTAAAGCCATATAAAATTGGCTGCGAGCTTCAAAGAAAAAGGGTGGAATGCGCCATAATGATTAAGGCGAAAGAATTTCAGGAGGCTGATTAACTGATGAAAACAAGGGGTAAAAGCATTGCTGTTTTGATTGTTCTTGCCGTTGTTGCCATAGTCCTTAATCTTATAGCTCTTTTTGGTATAGGCGACAGTCACGCTTTTGGCCTTAAAAGTATCAAAAGGGGCTTAGATTTGAACGGCGGAGTGTCAATTGTATATCAAGCCGACAAAGAGGACGTTACAGACGATGACATGAGGGCGGCAATAGGCCTTATACAGTCGCGTCTTGACAGAAGAAATTGGACCGAGGCGGAAGTTGCCAGACAAGGCAGCAACAGAATAAGAGTTGAAATTCCTGGGGTTGAAGACGCAGAAAGCGCCATAGAGGAGCTTGGCAAAACGGCGCAGCTGTCTTTTGTTGATGAAGAAGGAAATATTCTTGTTACAGGTGACATGATTGAGGAGGCCCATATGGAGGTAGGCGCTGTAAGCATGGACTCCGCTTCGTCTCCTTACGTGGCTATAAAGTTTAATGAGGAGGGCACGGCGGCTTTTGCCGAGGCCACAAGAAATAATGTGGGTAAGTCCATACTTATAGTTATGGACGATGAGATTATAAGTGCTCCCATTGTAAACTCAGCCATTGAAAATGGTGAGGCTATGATAACCGGAAACTTTACAGGAGAGTCGGCTCAAGAGCTGGCAGACCTTATACAAGAAGGCTCTATGCCATTTGGTCTTGAGGTTATAGAAATGAACAACATAGGCGCCCGCCTTGGCTCAAATGCCATAAGCACCAGCCTTATGGCGGCTTTTGTAGGCGTTGGCCTTGTGCTTTTGTTTATGCTTATTTTCTATCGTCTTGGCGGATTTGCCGCCGACTGGGCTCTTTGCATATATATGGGCCTTGAGGTTATTTTCTTAAGCGGATTTAACGTAACGCTTACATTGCCGGGAATAGCCGGAGTTATACTCTCAGTTGGAATGGCTGTTGACGCCAATGTAATAATATTTGAAAGGCTTAAGGAAGAGATAGCCATGGGAAAGACAATGCGCTCGGCTGTAAGAAACAGCTTTTCAAGAGCATTTCCGGCTATATTGGACGGAAATATTACAACGCTTATAGCGGCCTTTGTGCTTTACTTTATGGGAACCGGAACAATAAAAGGCTTTGCCATTACGCTTATGATGGGAATTATACTTTCCATGTTTACGGCAATTGTTATAACAAGGTTCATAATTATGGGAATAATCGGCCTTGGAATAAATAATCCTCGGCTTTTCGCCGTAAAACCTAAGTTAACTGTTGTTGAAAATAAAAATAGTAACAAGGGAGGAAACGAAAAATGAGCATAGTTAAAAACAGATTTAAATTTTTTGCCGTTTCCGCCGTTCTTATTATATGCGGCCTTGTTGCTATGATTATAAATGCGGCCGGAGGCAAAGGGATATTTAATTTTGATATTGAGTTTACAGGCGGAACAGAGATAACCGTAAACTTTGAAAATGAGCCGAGCAGTGATGAAATAGCCAAGGTTATAACAGATATAACAGGGCAGAGAACTCCTCAGGTACAAAAGCTTGTTGGAACAAATGGCTTTACAATAAAAATGCAGTCCATAGACAGTCAAACGCGAACAGATGTTGTTAATGGGCTTAAAAGCAGTTTTTCTTTAAGTGATGATGATATACTTAGCGTTCAGGATATAAGCGGCACTATAAGCGGAGAAATGCAAAAAACAGCAGTTCTTGCCGTATTTGTGGCCTGCATTTGTATGCTTGTTTATATAACTATAAGGTTCAACAATTTTAAAATGGGCGTAAGCGCTATACTGGCCCTTTTGCATGATGTGTTCATAATGCTTGCCTTTTACGCTGTGTTCAGAATACCGGTAAATAACTCGTTTATAGCGGCGCTGCTTACAGTGCTTGGATATTCTATAAACGCCACCATAGTAATATTTGACCGCATAAGGGAAAACAGCAGAAAAATGGACAGGGACAGCACTCAAAAAATAATTGACACAAGTATTTTTCAAACAATGCGAAGGTCTGTGTATACATCGCTTACAACTCTTTTTGCCATAGGCGCTGTATTTGTGTTTGGAGTTGATTCTGTTAGAGAATTTGCTTTGCCTATGATGGTTGGCATAATAAGCGGCGCTTATTCGTCAGTATGCCTTTCGGGTTCCTTGTGGTATGCGTTTTTAGGCGCTAAAGGAAGAAAAGAGTAGTTGGTAAAAAATTAGGTTTCTGCGGCGGAGGATATTAAATGAGCGTATGGAAACTTAAAAGAAATAAGGCCGACACTGTTAAAATGGCGTCGGTTCTTAACATAAAAGAGCCGGTAGCCTGTATTCTTGCAAACAGAGGAATAGGAACTTATAAAGCCGCCATGAAGTTTTTGTTATCGCCAAGGGATGGACTTTATGATTTTGAGTTGTTTAAAGATTCTGAAAAAGCCATTGACATAATAAAAAAGGCTGTAACGAATAGGCTTAAAATAGCCGTCTATGGAGATTACGACGTTGACGGCGTTATGAGCACAACAATACTTTATAAAGCTCTTAAATATCTTGGGGCCGACGTTATTTTTTATCTCCCTCACCGGCAGAGGGAAGGCTATGGAATGAATATAGAGGCGGTGCGCCATTTGCATGAACTGGGCGTTAAGGTTATACTTACCTGTGACAATGGCATAGCCGCCATAGACGAGATAGGCGAGGCTGCAAGGCTTGGAATAGTGTCGGTTATAATAGACCACCATGAGCCGAAATATGAAAAAGGGCCTAATGGTGAGAAGTTTGATATAGTACCGTCGTCGGAGGCAGTTATAGACGCTAAGCAATCTAAATGCCAGTACCCGTTTAAATTTTTATGCGCCGCCGGAATGTCTTATAAGTTTGCTGAAGCCCTTTTTAAAAGCATGAATCGAAGCTTTGTTTATGACGATGAGTTTATGGCTTTTGCCGCTATTGCTACCGTATGCGATATAGTATCGCTTCTTGACGAAAACAGAATAATAGTTAAAAACGGTTTAAAGCTTGTTTCAAAAATAGAAAATAAAGGTATGAAGGCCCTTATAAAGCTTACAGGTCTTGAGGGAAAAGAGATTAATGAATACCACGCCGGATTTGTTATCGGGCCATGCGTTAATGCTACGGGACGCCTTGAAAGCGCAGAGACGGCAGTTAAGCTGTTCTCAACAGATAATGAAGAAGAGGCTTACAGTCTTGCGGCGGAGCTTGTTAGGCTAAACGCTGAACGCAAGGATATGACCTCTAAAGCCGTTGAGGAAGCCATTGAGGCTGTAAACTTAACAGACCTTAAAAACGACAAGGTGCTTGTTATTTATAACAGTCAAATACACGAGAGCATAGCTGGAATTGTGGCTGGGAAGGTTAAAGAGGCCTTTTACAAGCCTACAATTATTATTACGGACAGCGGACAGTTGGCTAAAGGCTCGGGAAGAAGCATAGAAGCCTACAATATGTTTGATGAGCTTTTAAAGTGTCAGGAACTTTTTGAGAAATTCGGCGGACACCCAATGGCTGCTGGGCTTAGCCTTAAAAAAGAAAATATTGATATTCTAAGAAAAATGCTTAATAACAACTGCTGCCTTACTGTTGAAGACATGACAAGCGTTATAAGAATTGATAAGCAGCTTGGTTTTGACCAAATTGATATAGAGTTGGCTTTGCAGTTGGAGAGCCTATCGCCATTTGGAAAAGATTGTCCGCCGCCGGTTTTTGGCACAAAAGATGTTAGCCTTAAACGTCTTTCTCTTATGGGGAAGGATAAAAATATGTTGCGATTTACGCTTTCTCATAATTATAAAACTTTTGTGGGAGTGTCATTCAGCGGATATGAAAAATTCTGCCGTATTTTAAATGAAAGAAATATTTTAATTGAGAATATTTTAGGCGGGTATATGCAAGATTTTAAAATGGATATTGTTTATGGATTAAATATAAACCGTTATAACGGAAGGGAAAGCGTCCAGCTTGATATTAAAGATTTTAGATTTTAAGGAGGTTATATTATGGACTTGGCCGCGCAAATAAGAAATATTAAGGATTTTCCTCAGGAAGGCGTTATCTTTAGAGATATAACAACACTGCTTAAAAATCCTGAGGCCATGAAAGAAGCTGTTGACCGTATTGTTGAGGGCCTTAAGGATATTGAGTTTGACTATATACTTGGTCCTGAAAGCCGCGGATTTATATTTGGAATGCCTGTGGCTTATATTATGAACAAGGGCTTTATACCGGTTAGAAAAAAAGGAAAACTTCCGGCTGAAACAGTGTCTAAAGAATATAGCCTTGAGTATGGCACAGCGGTTATAGAAATTCATAAGGACGCTTTAAAACCGGGCGACAAAGTTGTTGTGGTTGACGACCTTATAGCAACAGGCGGAACGGCTAAAGCCTTGGCAGAGCTTGTTGAGGAGGTTGGAGCCGAGGTTTGTGCCATGACGTTTCTTATAGAGCTTAAGGACCTTAAAGGTAGAGATGTGCTTAAGGATTATAATGTTAAATCTATTGTAAAATACTAATTTTTTTGTTGATTTTACTTAAAAACGGTGATATAATACTTTGGTGTTGCAATAAGAATGGTCCGCTGTCGTTGTATGGATACGGCAAGAACATTTGTGGTAAGTAGGAGGAATACAAAATGAACGAGATTATCAAAAACATTGAGGCAGCTCAGCTTAAAAACAACATACCTGATTTTAATGTTGGAGACACAGTGCGTGTTTATGCAAAGGTAGTAGAGGGCGAAAAAGAAAGATTACAGATGTTTGAAGGCGTTGTAATTAAAAGGCAGAACGGCGGAATCCGCGAGACATTTACAGTAAGAAGAATCGCTTCCGGCGTTGGTGTTGAAAGAACATGGCCTCTTCACTCTCCAAGAATTGACCGCATCGAGCTTGTAAGAAAGGGCGTTGTAAGACGTGCTAAGCTTTACTATCTCCGCGACAGGGTTGGAAAGGCCGCTAAAGTTAAAGAGGTTTTAAGATAATTTAAAAATTGTATTTCAGGCCTGGCAGCTTATTGTTGTCAGGCTGAGTTTTTATAATTAAAAATTTACGCCTTGGGGTTGATTTAATGTCAGAGGTTAGAAGGAAAAAAAGGTATAAGGAACTAAAAGAATGGGTTATAGCCATTTTAATTATGGTTGCCGCTATTTTTGTTATAAGGTCTTTTATTTTTGGAACGGTTATTGTAAAAGGCGTTTCTATGGAGCCAACTTATTATCATGGAGATTTAATAGCCATTAACAAATTGTCATATCATTTTTCAAGCCCAGAGCGAGGGGATATAATAGTTTGTGATTATGGCAGCATTGAAGAGGAAAAAATAATTAAAAGAGTAATAGGTCTTCCGGGTGAGGTTATAGATTTTGTGCCCAAAGATAACGGCAATTATGACGTTATGGTTAATGGAGAGATACTTGAGGAGGACTATATAAAAAGTGAGGTTGAGTTTTACGGCGATACGGAGTATCCGTATACTGTGCCGGAAAACTGCTATTTTGTTATGGGCGACAATAGAAACAACAGCACCGACAGCCGTTGGCAGTCCATAGGCGTTATAGAAAAAAATAATATAGAAGGAAAAGCTTTTTTAAAGATTTGGCATTTTGGCAGATAGCCTTATTTGATATATAAAAAATGTTTGCTTATGAATGATTTAAAAATGCGTATGTTACCTATTAAACTAAAAAACGATGCAGTAAGTAAAAATATGCAGAATTTCGGATTTTCAAAAATATTTTAATTAAGAACCACCGCCAATATAGTATAAAGCTATATGAGACGGTGGTTTTATTATTAATATTCTTCTATGTTTATAAGTTTGGCGTCATATTTTTGCTTAAGGGCCTCAAAGCATATTTTCTCAAATGTTTCCGTAATATCGCTTACATAAAACTCATGGCCTCCGCATTGTCCTTCCCTAAGCATGTTATTTTTGAAAAGGTATTTTTTAAGTGCCACTGCCGTTTCATAGGCTGGGTCCACAAGAGATACGTCCGGACCTACGGTTTCCTCTATACATTTTCTTAAAAGCGGATAGTGTGTGCAGCCAAGAACAATGGTGTCTATTTTTTTATCAATTAAGCCGGATATATATTTTTGCGCCGTAAGATAGGTTATTTTGTCATTCCACCAGCCTTCTTCGGCTAAAGGCACAAACAAAGGGCAGGCCTTTGAATATACGCTTATATTAGAGTTAAACTGTTTTATGGCTCTTTCATAGGCGCCGCTTCGTATTGTTCCCGCAGTAGCTATAACGCCAACATTCGTGTTTTTTGTTACATTGGCCGCTTGTTTTGCGCCAGGTTCAACAACACCGAATATAGGTATGTCAAATTCTTTTTTAAGGTCTTCAATACTGTTTGAGCTTACAGTGTTGCAGGCTATAACAACAGCCTTAACATTTTTGCTTAAAAGAAACCTTACGTCCTGCATGGCGAATTTAGTTACGGTTTTTTTAGACTTGCTTCCATAGGGCACCCTTGCGGTGTCTCCAAAATAAACAATTTTCTCGCAGGGAAGCTCGTTTATAACTCGGCTTGTAACAGTAAGCCCGCCTACACCGGAATCAAAAATACCTATGGGTCTGTTATCCATTTTAAGCCTCCTCCTTACTTGCCGCAGCAGGCAAGGGAAATAAGCTCATCTATAAGTAC